>NZ_JAFEPJ010000020.1:0-51900 GCF_016893255.1 Staphylococcus sp. GDB20D11A | reverse complement strand
CTTTGAAGGGAGCATTTCATTCTTGATGACATGTCAGTCACTTTTATTGGGTTTTAGCAATTCACGATATTAAGTAAACAAATATTCTATAAATTACCTCAAGATACCTGTTAATATTTGTGATTATGACGATGTCATGTATATAATAAGTAACATGGATTTTTAAAATTAAAGTATAAAACGAAATCATTTGAAGTATAAATTGTAGAATTGGATGACTGAATATATGAAGAATTTTAGAAGTATTTTACGGTATATTGGTAAAACCTCAAAGTTTATTGATTATCCGTTATTAGTTACATATATTGTATTGAGTTTAATTGGATTAGTGATGGTATATAGTGCCAGTATGGTTCCAGCAACTAAAGGTACATTGACTGGTGGTATCGATGTTCCAGGAACGTATTTTTACAACCGACAATTAGCATATGTCATAATGAGTTTTATAATTGTATTTTTTATTGCATTTTTAATGAATGTTAAATTACTGAGTAATATTAAAGTGCAAAAAGGTATGATTATAACTATCGTCTCGCTATTATTACTGACGTTAGTAATCGGTAAAGATATTAATGGTTCTAAAAGTTGGATAAACTTAGGGTTTATGAACTTACAAGCATCTGAGTTATTAAAAATCGCAATCATATTATATATCCCATTTATGATCAGTAAAAAAATGCCTAGAGTATTAAGTAAACCAAAATTAATTTTAAGTCCTATTGTATTAGCATTAGGTTGTACGTTTTTAGTTTTCTTACAAAAGGACGTAGGGCAAACATTACTAATATTAATTATTTTAGTTGCGATTATTTTTTATTCAGGAATTGGGGTAAACAAAGTCCTAAGATTTGGTATACCAGCAGTGCTAGGATTCTTAGTAGTATTTATCATTGCATTAATGGCTGGTTGGTTACCAAGTTATTTAACTGCCAGATTTAGTACGCTAACAGATCCATTCCAATTCGAATCAGGAACTGGATACCATATTTCCAATTCATTGCTTGCGATAGGTAACGGTGGCGTATTTGGAAAAGGATTAGGAAATAGTGCAATGAAATTGGGCTATTTACCAGAACCACATACAGATTTTATTTTTGCAATTATTTGCGAAGAATTAGGTTTAATCGGAGGATTGCTAGTTATTACTTTAGAGTTCTTTATTGTATATCGTGCCTTCCAGTTTGCAAATAAAACATCATCATATTTTTATAAACTTGTGTGTGTTGGGATTGCCACATACTTTGGAAGCCAAACGTTTGTAAACATTGGCGGTATTTCGGCAACAATTCCATTAACTGGTGTGCCATTACCATTTATCAGCTTTGGTGGATCATCAATGATTAGTTTAAGTATTGCTATGGGATTACTTCTGATTGTAGGTAAACAAATCAAAGTAGACCAGCAACGAAAGAAACAACAGCAAAAAGTTGATATAAGAAGACAATTTAATTAAAAAAATACTAGCCAATATTTAGTACGAGATGACTTCTGTCATTAAGCGATACTAAACATTGGCTATTTATATACTCTTTGTCAAATTAGATTGATGAGTTCAATAACGGAAGTTAGGCAACCAAACAACGCTTAACTTCCTTTTTGTTTTGATATTACGAGATTACTCATGATTATCAAATTTTATAAACAAAACAACGTATAATTATAACTAAATTTTATGACTAAAAATCACTAAATGTGGTGGCGAAATTAGAATCATGATGATAAGATAAAGTTATCGCTATTGATAATAAATGTTGATGTTTTACAATTTTATTTTTAATTTTTTAGAGTTGTAGAAATCGAAAATGTTTCACAACAAAAACGTGAACTACCTGTTGTTGCATAATCATTTTTGAAATTATTATTTTTGAAGCGGAGGTTTTAATTGTCTCAAGAATGTTAAATTTTGAAAATTTGAAACATAACTATAGCAAAACAGAGCGCTTTAAGATAAAATTTTATTATCTAATTAGTTAGAAAATTCTAATAGTTTGAGGAGTGTATCGCTATTGAAACAAATAAAAAAGTTACTTGTTGCTAACCGTGGAGAAATTGCAATTCGTATATTCAGAGCGGCAGCAGAATTAGACATCAGCACAGTTGCAATTTATTCGAATGAAGACAAAAGTTCATTACATAGATATAAAGCAGATGAATCCTATTTAGTTGGAAGTGATTTAGGTCCTGCTGAAAGTTATTTAAATATTGAGCGTATCATTGATGTAGCAAAACAAGCGAATGTGGATGCGATTCATCCTGGCTATGGATTTTTAAGTGAAAATGAACAATTTGCGCGTCGTTGTGCAGAAGAAGGGATTAAATTTATTGGTCCTCATTTAGAACATTTAGATATGTTTGGAGATAAAGTTAAAGCTCGTACAACGGCTATCAAGGCAGATTTACCAGTTATTCCTGGTACAGACGGTCCAATTAAATCATATGAATTAGCAAAAGAATTTGCAGAAGAAGCTGGTTTCCCGCTAATGATTAAAGCCACAAGTGGCGGCGGCGGTAAAGGTATGAGAATTGTTCGTGAAGAAAGTGAATTAGAAGATGCTTTCCATAGAGCAAAATCAGAAGCAGAAAAATCATTTGGTAATAGTGAAGTTTACATAGAAAGATACATTGATAATCCAAAGCATATTGAAGTACAAGTCATAGGTGACGAACATGGAAATATCGTACACTTATTTGAACGTGATTGTTCAGTACAACGTCGTCATCAAAAAGTTGTAGAAGTTGCACCATCAGTTGGATTATCACCAACATTACGTCAACGTATTTGTGATGCTGCAATTCAATTGATGGAAAATATTAAATATGTCAATGCAGGTACTGTTGAGTTTCTAGTATCTGGTGACGAATTCTTCTTTATAGAAGTTAACCCTCGTGTACAAGTAGAGCATACAATTACAGAGATGGTAACAGGAATTGATATTGTTAAGACACAAATTTTAGTTGCAGCAGGTGCCGATTTATTTGGTGAAGAGATTAATATGCCGCAACAAAAAGATATTACAACATTGGGCTATGCCATCCAATGTCGTATTACAACAGAAGATCCGTTAAATGATTTCATGCCGGATACTGGAACAATCATTGCTTATCGTTCAAGCGGTGGCTTTGGTGTACGTCTTGATGCTGGAGATGGTTTCCAAGGTGCTGAGATATCACCTTACTATGATTCATTACTCGTAAAATTATCTACACACGCGATATCATTTAAACAAGCAGAAGAAAAAATGGTACGTTCATTACGAGAAATGCGTATTCGTGGTGTTAAAACTAATATTCCATTCTTAATTAATGTAATGAAGAATAAAAAGTTCACAAGTGGTGATTACACAACTAAATTTATTGAAGAAACACCAGAACTTTTCGACATTCAGCCGTCTCTAGATAGAGGTACTAAAACATTAGAATATATAGGTAATGTAACAATTAATGGTTTCCCAAATGTTGAGAAACGTCCGAAACCAGACTATGAATTAGCATCAATTCCAACTGTATCTTCAAGTAAAATCGCTTCATTTAGTGGTACGAAACAATTGCTTGATGAAGTAGGTCCAAAAGGTGTAGCTGAATGGGTTAAAAAGCAGGATGATGTCTTACTAACAGATACAACCTTTAGAGATGCACACCAATCATTATTAGCTACACGAGTTAGAACTAAGGATATGATTAATATCGCATCCAAAACAGCGGACGTATTTAAAGACGGTTTCTCACTAGAAATGTGGGGCGGTGCTACATTTGATGTGGCATATAATTTCTTGAAGGAAAACCCATGGGAACGACTTGAACGTCTACGTAAAGCTATTCCAAATGTATTATTCCAAATGTTGTTACGTGCTTCAAACGCAGTTGGTTATAAAAACTATCCTGATAATGTTATTCATAAATTCGTACAAGAAAGTGCTAAAGCAGGCATAGATGTCTTTAGAATTTTCGATTCATTAAACTGGGTAGATCAAATGAAAGTTGCCAATGAAGCAGTACAAGAAGCGGGCAAAATCTCAGAAGGTACTATTTGTTATACAGGTGACATTTTAAATCCTGAGCGATCAAACATTTATACTTTAGAGTATTATGTCAAACTAGCTAAAGAGTTAGAACGTGAAGGTTTCCATATTTTAGCGATTAAAGATATGGCAGGCTTATTAAAACCTAAAGCTGCTTACGAATTGATTGGTGAGTTAAAAACAGCTGTAGATTTACCAATCCATCTTCACACTCATGATACAAGTGGTAATGGTTTATTAACGTACAAACAAGCAATAGATGCTGGTGTCGATATCATTGATACTGCTGTTGCTTCAATGAGTGGTTTAACAAGTCAGCCAAGCGCCAATTCGTTATATTATGCATTAAATGGCTTCCCACGTCACCTTAGAACTGATATTGAAGGTATGGAGTCACTTAGTCATTATTGGTCAACTGTACGTACTTATTATTCAGACTTTGAAAGTGATATCAAATCACCGAATACTGAAATTTATCAACATGAAATGCCTGGTGGACAGTATTCGAATTTAAGTCAACAAGCTAAAAGTTTAGGTTTAGGCGAAAGATTTGATGAAGTCAAAGATATGTATCGCAGAGTGAATTTCTTATTTGGTGATATCGTAAAAGTAACGCCATCGTCTAAAGTAGTTGGTGATATGGCACTTTATATGGTACAAAATGATCTTGATGAACAATCCGTGATTACAGATGGCTATAAATTAGATTTCCCAGAATCAGTAGTGTCGTTCTTCAAAGGTGAAATAGGACAACCTGTAAATGGTTTTAATAAAGATTTACAAGCGGTTATTTTAAAAGGCCAAGAAGCACTAACAGCTCGTCCAGGTGAATATCTAGAGCCGGTTGATTTTGAAAAAGTCCGTGAGTTGCTTGAAGAAGAGCAACAAGGTCCTGTTACTGAGCAAGATATTATTAGTTATGTATTATATCCAAAAGTATATGAACAATATATTCAAACTAGAAATCAATACGGAAACTTATCGTTACTTGATACGCCTACATTCTTCTTTGGAATGCGTAATGGTGAAACAGTAGAAATCGAAATCGATAAAGGTAAACGATTAATTATTAAACTAGAAACGATTAGTGAACCAGATGAAAATGGTAATAGAACGATTTACTATGCGATGAATGGTCAAGCGAGACGTATTTACATTAAAGATGAAAATGTGCATACAAATGCGAACGTTAAGCCAAAAGCAGATAAGAGTAATCCAAGTCATATCGGTGCGCAAATGCCAGGTTCAGTAACTGAAGTCAAGGTTAGTGTAGGTGAAACTGTGAAAGCTAATCAGCCGTTGCTAATTACTGAAGCTATGAAAATGGAAACAACAATTCAAGCACCATTTGACGGTGTGATTAAACAAGTAACTGTAAATAATGGTGACACAATAGCGACAGGCGATTTATTAATCGAAATTGAAAAAGCAACTGACTAAAATGATTAAAATAAAACGAGATTACACAACAATTGACGTGTAATCTCGTTTTTACTTGACTTAGGTTTAATTTTAAATATTGATATAAAAAACCGTAATTTTAATGGGCGTGCCATTAAAATTACGGTTTGCTTTTTTGTTATTGCTTGTCACTTCTTACTGATCGTAACATTAGCATGATAAAGTATGTTGTCATACCAAATAAATAAGTGATAAATAATGCATGGAATAGTGCGATTATCAAGTTAACATTTGTCATAATAGACAATGCACCTGTGATAACTTGTAATATAACAAGTATAAATGCAGCTGTATAACCATAATGAACAGTACGGTTATTTGGATAATTTTTAACAGCGTGAATATAAGTAATCATAATAATCGTAAACACTATAAAAGCCATGATACGATGCGTGAGTTGGACCCAATCTTGTTCTGAATGTGGTACAAGATCGTGGAATGGCAATGGCCAACCACCATATGCTAAACTTGCATCCGCATGTCTCACTAGTGCACCAGTGTAAACACCACAATAAATGATGATTGCCATTAACCATGTTAAACGTCTTAATGGCTTTTTGATATATAATTCGTCAGCTTCATATTTTTGATCTATAGAGAAAATAATTAATGTTATTAAAAATACAGATGAGAAACTGATTAATGATATACCAAAGTGCAATGCTAAAACGTAATCGTTTTGTTGCCAAATAACAGCAGCAGCTCCGATTAATGCTTGCAATAATAAGAATCCAACACTAATGATTGATAAAGGTTTAATTTCTTTAATATAGCCTATATGTTTCCATGCAGTGATAACTAACCATAAGACCATTAATAAAGACAAAGCTGAAACGGCTCTATGACTTAACTCAATAATCGTATCAATAGGAAAGAATTCTGGAATCAACGCACCATGACATAGTGGCCAAGAAGAACCACAACCATCAGCTGATCCGGTTTTGGTAACTAAGGCTCCACCAAGTTGTACAAATGTCATCATTAACGTTGCTACGACACCTAACCATTTTAAATTCTTTTTGCCAAACAATTTATACACCCCATCATAAAAAAACGCATCACTGAGAATTAGAATTAATAGCCGGATTTGAGATGATACTATAAATTGACCTGATTGTAGGATATGAAAAGATGGGATCCAACGCAGGAAATATGATTTAATTTTACAAGTATTGTAAGTGGACGACATAAAAAGACCTTAATCGTAATGATTTATTTATTGGGATAATTATGTAATCCACGTTTACTCAAATTTGAAGCTTAAATATTAATCTCTTTTAGATGCATGATTCTACTTATTAAAATTTTCTAACATATACATTATAGCAATAAATTAAATGTTATTTGTGTCACAAAATTGACATTTTCTCTTGTCGTTAATTTGTCACAATTTAATTTTATTAAACCTAGTCTTTTTATGCAATCTAAGATATCATAATCTTATATGAACAAATTTAAGGAGGGGGATTATGAGCAAAGAGCATACTTTGTCACAAAATATTAGCAGAGTTAACTTCAAAGAATTGCAACAGATAATTAAAATGGGACTTGTTCAAGGTAACTTAATTCCGGCTTTTGCGGGCGCATGGCTAGCAGTTGTAATGACAAATCATTCCTTCTTATCATCAATACCTCAAATTTTATTAATGCTATTTGGATCTACTTTAATTATGGGTGGCGCATGTGCGTTAAATAATTATTACGACCAAGATATTGATCGTATTATGCCTAGTAAACAAAATAGACCAACTGTAAATAATAGAATTACAGATCAAAATTTATTACTATTAAGTTTTGGTATGATGTTAGTTGGAGAAATTTGTTTGTTTTTATTGAATATACCATCAGGCGTACTTGGTCTTATGGGGATTGTAGGTTATGTGTCTTATTACTCAATATGGTCTAAAAGACATACAACATGGAACACAGTGATTGGGAGTTTTCCTGGAGCAGTACCACCACTAATTGGATGGGTTGCAATTGAAGGACAAATTAGTTTAACAGCGATTGCGCTGTTTTTAGTTGTATTTTGTTGGCAACCAATTCATTTTTATGCCTTAGCTATTAAACGTAAAGATGAATATGCACTTGCAAATATTCCAATGTTACCATCAGTTAAGGGCTTTAAACGTACACGTGTCAGTATGTTTATCTGGTTGATTATTTTATTGCCAGTACCTTTATTACTAATAAATTTAGGTGTCGTATTCGTAGTGTTAGCTACATTATTAAATTTAGGATGGATTGCATTAGGTTTAACAACATTTAAGAAAAATTCAGATCAAACAAAATGGGCAACACAAATGTTTATATATTCACTAAATTATTTAGTGATCTTTTTCGTGTTAGCTGTGATTGTTTCATTACTTACTTTGATCTAGATTAATTAAGTTAGGATGAAAAATATGGGCGTTCCAATTTTACCAACGATTAGTACGACATGTATTGTCATTAGTGCAATTTTAATTGCCATTGGTTGGAGACTTATTTGGAAAAGGGAAATAAATAAACACAAAAATGTTATGTTAGCTGCAGCTGTTTTTGCTTTAACTTTTTTCTTAATCTATGCAAGTAGAACGATTTTTATCGGTAATACAGCATTTGGCGGACCAGCATCAATTAAGGAATATTATACGATTTTCTTATTTTTCCACATTAATTTAGCAACAATTGGTGGTATTCTAGGTCTAGTTCAAATTATTACTGCATTTAAAGATAAATATAATGTACACCGCAAATTCGGGCCATTCGCTTCAGTTATATGGTTCTGTACTGCAATTACAGGTGTAGCAGTTTACTTATTATTATATGTATTATATCCAGGTGGAGAAACAACATCACTGATTAAAGCAACATTTGGTCATTAATTCGCTTATACAAATGATACTAATCTGATAAGGCAATTTGTTTTATCAGGTTTTTTGATGAAAAATAGTCGGGCAGTTGATGGTATTCATTTGATACCTTAACTGTCCATTTTTTTATACATATTTTAATCCTAATAATGAAATTCAACCTGAAAACATAAAGATAGGTTATGATATAGAGTGTAGGGAAAATCTTTATGATGTTAACATTATGCCTGAAGATGATTTTGTTTCATCGAAATGACACAGTCAGTGTTGAAAATTTGCTAATTAATGTGTTGTTTTTTACAATAGTATTAATACTTTTTAGGTGGTTGATTGATGAAAAAGTTAATTATAAGAGTCGTCGGTGTATTATTTTTAGTTGGATTTTTAATATATCTTTTTTATTCACCGAGATTAAAATTTGATGTATTAGAGAACCCGAATAAAGGTAATAAAGTAAATAGATCTGAACAGGTGAATAAATCAAATAACCATGCTGAAAATCCAAAGCCTAAAGAAGGTGTTGGTACATGGGTAGGTAAAGATATTAAAGTGCTTACTTCTAAATTTGGACAAGCAGATCGTGTCTATCCTTTTAGAGATGGTTACAAAAATTATGTGTTTAAAGACAAAAACAGTTATTACATTGTTTCAACTAAACGTGAAGAAATCGTTTCAGTGTATGCTACAGGTGAAAAAGTAAATGTTAGTCCGTTAAAAATAGGACAACATTCTGCAGAAATTTTTAATCATACAAGTATTAATCCAGAACCGTCCTTTAAAGTTGATGGTAAAAAATATGAATTTGAACTTTCAGATGAAGATTTAAAAACACAAACACTGATTAAATATGGCAACATATATGCACAAGTGTATTCTGATCAACAATCGAAAAAGGTGCTAAGTGTACGATTTTTAACAAAAGAAATGTTAGCAGATATTGAACCTTATCGATTAAATTCTAATTCTACGTCAGAAGAGCATAATAAGCGTCCAGTTGAGCAAAATCCAAATCAATTAATTTCTCTTTATGAAGTAACGAATGAAATGAGAAAATTAAAAGGATTAAAACCATTGAAAATCAATAGCGATTTAGCACATATTGCATCTAATAACTTATATGAAGCGACCTCTAATGGTTCTGATAGTGTTGAATTTACAGAGGACGCATTAAGAGGGCAATTAGATAAAGATCACGTTACTTATAAAACAACTGCTCAAAATGTTGGTTATGCGTTTAATGATGTACCAACATTAATCCATAGTTGGATGAATTCAGATATACATCGATCTCGTCTATTAAATTCAAAATACGATGAGATGGGTGGAGATGTAATGAGAGATTATTATTCACTAATTTTCTTAGAAAAATAACAATGAGGGGTATTTATGATTAATGAAGCTTCACTAGCGATATTAGATGATATTGATGAACTAGCTGATATGATAGTTGCATCAGATATTTATGCATCATTTGAGCAAGCTAAGCAGGCGCTCGAAAACAATGACGAGGCACATTTACTTTATCAATCATTTTTAAAATCAAAAGAGAAATATGATGAAGTAATGCGTTTCGGGAAATATCATCCTGATTATAAAAAAGTCATGTTAGAGACAAGACAACGCAAAAGAGCATATGAGATGCTTGACGTTGTGATGCATTACAAAGCTAGGGAAATGGCACTTCAACATTTAATTGATGAAGTTGTTACGAAAATTGCGTACGCTGTTTCAGAACATGTCAAAATAGAAACAGGTAATCCATTCTTTCAAACATCACATAGTGGTTGTGCGACGGGCGGATCCTGTAATTGTTCACTATAAAAAACATCGAGTCAGAAAAAGATGGTTATTGAAACCATTAACTAGCATCTGACTCGATGTTTTTGTTTTTTGTTTATTGTTTATTGTTTATTGTTTATTGTTTGTTGTTTATTGTTTGTTTGAATTGTTGTGCTAAATCTGGTCGATCAGTCACTATAGTATGTGCACCTTTTTGGTATAAATCATTCATCAGATTTATACTATTTACGCCATAATAGCCTGGAATGACATTCATATCATTTAACCATTTGATAAAACGAGATGAAGTCAAATTAATACCTTTAAAATGAGTAGGCATTTGGAACGTTTGTGCTAATGGTTGGTAGTACCTACCACCTAATAAATGATATTTTAAAAATGCCTCTGTAACTTCCTGTTGGCTAGCACCAATTGCAACGGATCCTTGTGCAATTTTATTAAAACGTACGATTTGTTCTTTATAAAAACTTGTCACAAGAACACGGTCAAATGCTTGATTCTCTGCAATTGTATCAAACATAATTTGTGGTGCGATTGAGCCTTCATAGGATTCAGGAGCATCTTTTAAGTCTACGTTTATATACATATCAGGATATTGCTTCAGCAACTCATCGAAGGTTAGTATAGCTGTGTGTGCATGACCACGATATGGTGTTAGTCCATTGATATCTTTGAAGTGATAACCTGCGTCTAATTTTTTTAATTCTGCTAATGTATGGGCACTAACTTTTCCAGAGCCGTTCGTCGTTCTATCGACTGTTGCGTCATGAAAAACGATAAGCTGTTGATCTTTTGTGAGTCTCACATCTGTTTCAAAACCATCAACACCTAATTGTTTAGCATAGTCAAATGCAAGTTGCGTTTGCTCTGGTCTTAAAGCCATACCACCGCGATGCGCAAATATATATGGTGCATTGCCTTTGAAAAAAACAGGGATGGTTTGCTTTTTAGTAATCACTTTATTTTTATTTATCATTAACAAACTACTTACAAATCCAGCACCGACTAGTACCGCATTTAAAATGTTTCTGTTTACTTTTTTCATAAAAAATTCCTCCTCGTTTACTTTTATAGCTTAACAAATTCATAGTTCTGACTACAGCAAAATGTGCGGTTAATCATATAGTGTTGTTCTTGAGCATTGAATTAATATAATGATGCTTAATATAATCTAAATACATTTATCGTGTAATTACATAAGACATAATTAAGGTAGCTTAATATTTTAAAATTAATAAAGACATGATATGATTAATGCTGAAAATAAATGGAGTGAGGTTTAAATGAATTTAATCCCAAGAACTAGTATTGTAGTTTATTTAAAACATATGAAACATGAACGACAAATCCGAAAATATGGACATATCGTTCATTCAAATAGAGATCGTAAATTTGTAATTATGTATGTGAATGAGCAAGATGTTGATCAAATTGTACATAAACTAATGCAACTTAAATACGTTAGACACATTGATGGCTCACCATATAAATACTTAAAGAAAACATACGAAAAAGAGAAACACGAAATATATAATTAATATTATTGAAGTTCTGGTATCCATTTTTGGAGCCTTAACACACTAATTAAATAATTATAATATAACGATAAATCATGAAATGCTTGAGGGGGCTGTACATCGATACCTAAAATAGGTATGTCGAATTTTTCAGCACAATCATTAATCATTTGAAACTTTTTATTTGAATCTGGATATGGATATTTAATAGCGTTAATCATGATATAAAATGCTTGGAAATGATTGCCAGTTGTAGGGTTCATAATGATTGCTACAGATGACTTTTTATTTTCAGCTTGTGGTGAATGAAAATAGATAATTTTATCAATACGTTGATGGTTATATTCAATCATCGTCATGAATTCGAACAAATCTGTTAGACCTTCACCAAGTGTAATAAATGTTTGTTTCATTGGTTTATCATTCTCCTTTTTCTCAATAAATTATATTAAATAACTAAATGAATTGGAAGTGTGAACAACATGCGCGTCATTGCAGGTAAACATAAAAGTAAAGCTTTAGAAAGTATGGAAGGCCGTAATACGAGACCAACTATGGATAAAGTTAAAGAAGGTATCTTTAATAGTTTATATGATGTGTCAGGTATAGGTTTAGATTTATTTGCAGGAAGCGGGGCGCTTGGAATAGAAGCACTCTCTCGAGGTATGGATAAGGTTATCTTTGTTGACCAAAATTTTAAAGCTGTAAAAGTTATTAAATCAAATATTGCGAATTTGGATTTAGAGGCACAATCTGAAGTTTATAAAAATAATGCAGATAGAGCTTTAAAAGCATTGTCAAAACGTGATATTCAATTTGATGTCATTTTCTTAGACCCACCTTATAATAAAGGTCTCATTGATAAAGCTTTAAAACTAATTTCAGAGTTTAATTTATTGAAAGAAAATGGTATCATCGTTTGTGAATTTAGCAATCATGAAGAAATAGACTATCAACCGTTTAATATGATTAAACGTTACCATTATGGGTTGACAGACACATTGTTATTAGAAAAGGGAGAATAGCATGGAACATACAATAGCGGTCATTCCGGGTAGTTTTGACCCCATTACTTATGGTCATTTAGATATTATTGAGAGAAGTACAGATAGATTTGATGAAATTCATGTCTGTGTTCTCAAAAATAGTAAAAAAGAAGGTACGTTTAGTTTAGAAGAGCGTATGGATTTAATCGAACAATCTGTTAAACATTTACCTAATGTCAAGGTTCATCAATTTAGTGGTTTACTAGTCGATTATTGTGAACAAGTAGGAGCTAAAACAATCATACGTGGTTTAAGAGCAGTCAGTGATTTTGAATATGAATTACGCTTAACTTCAATGAATAAAAAGTTGAACAATGAAATTGAAACGTTATATATGATGTCTAGTACTAATTATTCATTTATAAGTTCAAGTATTGTTAAAGAAGTTGCAGCTTATCGAGCAGATATTTCTGAATTCGTTCCACCTTATGTTGAAAAGGCATTGAAGAAGAAATTTAAGTAATAAAAATAACAGTATTTTAGGTTTATCATGGTTTACAATCCTAAAATACTGTTTTCATTTGTTAATGATATTGCTGTATGACAGGTGTGTTGAAATCTGTTTGTTGTTTCCCGCTTATTGCATTGTATATGTGTGTTGCTTTGATTTCATTTGTGAAGTAATGTGCATTGCTTTTGTTAATATTGGTTATATATTGTCTTTTTGGGAACGCTGTTTTTAAATGCTTTAAATATTGTCTGCCACGGTCGTTCATCGCTAATACTTTAACTGCGTGAATGTTTCTCGTAACATCTGTAGGTTTAATGTTTAATAATACATTCATTAACAGTCTCTGAATATGCGTATATGTATAACGCTTTGTTTTTAGTGATTTTACAAAATGATGAAAATCAGTTGCTTCATTAATGTTAGATTTTAAACGATTTTCAAAACCTTCAGTAACAGTATAAATATTCTTTAATGACGCTGTAGTCATAGCTATGATTTGATATTTCAAATATGGGAATATTTGATTTAATGTTATATGAGGTGTTACGTACAGGTGTTGAATATCTTTAGGTACCACATGATGCCAATGATCATCTTGACTAATGATTGATGTTCTAATAGATGTACCACTTGCAAACTGATGGTGTTGAATTAATGAATCATGATGTTGAGCATTTTCTCGTTTAATAGAAATTGCATTGATGTTTTTAGCATGTTTAGCAATTGCTTTCAGATAACTAATACCAAGTATGTTGTTAGGACTTGCTAGTGCTTCATGATGCTCTAATAATTCGCTAATGATACGAGGGTAGCTTTTACCTTCTTTTACTTTTTGTGAAAAGGGTTCGGATTGTTCAATTTCATTAATGCTGTGAGCTAATTGCTTTAATGTTTTGATATCATTATTTTCACTACCAAATGCAATTGTATCGACACTCATATAGTCTGCGACTTTAACTGCTAGTTCGGCAAAATGATCGCCAGATGATAAACTGGCAGTTGCTGGTAGTTCGATAACTAAATCAGCTGTTGATAATGCCATTTTTGCACGAGTAAACTTATTATAGATTGCTGGTTCGCCACGCATGACAAAGTTACCACTCATTATTGCAATAGTAACGTCAGCATTTGTAAGTTTTTTAGATTGATTAATATGATATTGATGCCCATTATGAAAGGGATTATATTCTGTGATTAAGCCAACGCTTTTCATTTGCAATTCGTCCTTTCGGTATTCATTATTAATATTGTAACAGAACATGATATGTTAAGAAAAAATCTTGACAACTTGTTCTTAGAAAGTTAAAATAAATTTTGTGCTTGTTAGAGGTGAAGCCATATGAAATGGTCAATTACGCAATTAAGGAAATATCAAGGTAAGCCATTTGAATTTGATCAAACGGTGAGTTTTGACAATTTAAAAGAATCATTAGATTTAATTGATTTATCTCCAATTACAATCCAAGGTCAGTTAACCATTAAGTCAACAGAAGTCGTTGCGGATATTCACATTACTGGTACGTATACAATGCCTTGTGCACGTACTCTTGTACCAGTTAAAGTCCCACTAGATGTAACTACTACAGAAGTATTTGATTTAGAAGGGTACAATCAGTATAACGATGATCAAGATGATGTAGATGAACACTATCACATTATTAAAGATGGTATGGTTAATCTTCATGATATTGTCGAGGATATAGTTATTATTGAGAAACCAATGAGAGCTTATTCAGAGCAAAGTGACCAAATGTTGACAGTAGGTAATGGTTGGGAAGTAATCGATGAGGATCAATTAGATGAGCTTGCTAAACAGCAAGAACAAGATGATTCAGAATCACGACAAGTTGATCCAAGGCTTCAAAAATTACAACAATTATATGATAAAGAGCAATAAGTAGTTTAATTAATGATATAATGTTGTTAATTAAACTAACATTTAGTATTTTTCGTTTATAATCTAAGGAGGATATATCATGGCAGTACCAAAAAGAAGAACTTCTAAAACTAGAAAAAACAAACGTCGTACGCATTTCAAAATTTCAGTACCAGGTATGACTGAATGCCCAAACTGTGGCGAATACAAATTATCACACCGTGTATGTAAAAACTGTGGTTCTTACAATGGCGAAGAAGTAGCAGCTAAATAATTTTAGTTACTCAATATAAAAAGTCCCGCTTAAAATGATTGTTTTAAGTGGGACTTTTTATATTGCAAAAAATAAATGGCGGACGAGGTAACAGGATACCTCATCTGCCAATTAAAATTTGTTAATTTAATAATTAAATAAAAAGACGATTAATTAGTTTTTACGTTTTCTAGGTAATACGAATGCAACGATGCTACTTAAAGCTAAAAATGCCATTAATGGTAATGTCATATCTTTATTTGATTCTTCACCAGTTTGTGGTAATGATTTTGCTTTATTTTCTTGTGTATTTTTATTGTTTTGGCTTTGAGTGTGTCCATCATTTGTGTTTTTAATGTTTGCTTTTTGTAATGGAGCACTATCTTTTGCTTCGCTAGAACCTGCTGAAGTTTGAACAACATCTATTGTTGTTTCTGATGAAGCAGTTGTTGGTTTTGCAACATTTTGAGTCGTAGATACTACCTTAGTTGGAGTTGTACTACTTGATTCTACTTCAGCTTTAGCTGGTTTTGTAGAAGGCGTTTTGTCTTTACCTGACTCACTAGATGCGTCATTTTCTTTTTCAACACTTGGTGATTGTTTATTGTCATCTTTTTGGCTGTCTTGTTTTTGTGATTCTTTTTCAACAGGTGATGGTGTTGGTTTGCTAGGCTTAGCTGGAGTAGTTTCCTTCTTAGCTGAGTTATCTTGTTGTTCCTTTTTATTAGATTTATCGGCATTGGCTTTTGTAAATGCTTCTTTATCAACGATTCTGACATGGTATTGTCCATCATAATCAATAGTTTTTACGTGAACTTTAACGATAGCATCATATAGAGTTTTATCTTCAATATATGGGAAAATAATCGTTCTAGTGTTATTTTTAGCATCTTTGCTAATTGTTCTAACACGTTGACCTTCAACCATGAAATCTTTCCAGTAATCGTCATTAGTAGTTTCCATTACCATATATTTTTTGCCGTTAAGCATACCTGTTTTAATAGGGTGTTTAACAAAAGTATCCATCATAGATTCGTTATTCTCAACACTTTCATAAACAACATATTTTGTATCTTGTAAATCAGTCATTTTTTCATTTGTTGGTTGTACATTTTGGAATTCAGTTATCGCAGATTTCACTTGTTCATCTAAAGCTTTTTTCGTCTCTTCTAATTTCTTCTTGTATTCAGCTTTCAATTTTTCAGGAAGTTTATCTTGAATTTTATTTAATTCATAAACTTGTCTTTCTAGTGTTTTCGCTTTTTTATATGGCGCTAATAATTTTTCAGCTTTATAATCTTCTTCAGTTTTGAATTTTTCTGCACTGTTATAAATTGGTTGTGCGAATTCCATTAATGTGTAATCGTATTTTTCTTCTTTGTTATTGAAGTGAGTTGAACTTACAATTTTAACGGCTTTTGTTCCATTTGAAACAGAGAAGCGAATGTAAGCATAATCTTTAACAGTATCGTATGATACTAATTTAATTGGTAACTTTTTGTCACCTTCATAAACTTCAAATTTTCTCCAAAATTGCCCTGATTGTAAACCTAATTCTATTTCTGGTTTTGAATCAGTGAAAATAACTCTAGCTGGTTTAACAGAGCTTGCATAATGATAAAATTGTTGCTCACCGTTTTCTTTTTTCATTTCAAAATCAATTGGACGAGAGTTTGGTGCGCTATGATCTTTATCTTTTATTGCAGGGTTTTTAATCGCTTCTCTTAGTTCCTGATTCAAAATAGGATATGTATTGTTATCGGCTTTTGCTCCTGGTTTAACTTCTTTTGTTTCCTTAGGGGCTTTAACTTCTTTAGCTTCTTTTGTTTCAGAAGTAGGGGCCTCAACTTCTTTATTAGATACTGAGACAGCATTGGCTACTGGTTTAGCTTCTGGAGCTTTTTCAGTTGTTGTTGATGGACTTGCAACTGCTTCAGTTTTTGGTTGTGCTTCTGTATTTGTACCACCTGTTTCTTCAGCTGCTTGTGCTTCGCTATTTGACATTAATAATAAAAGTGTACTAATCGCTACAGATGCAACGCCTAATGATGACTTTCTAATTGAATAAAATGATTTAAATTCTTTTTGCTGTTTGTTCATGTTGTAGAAACAACTCCTAATTGTATATTATCAACTGATAATCATTATCAATTGATTACTTGTATTGTACATTGAAATGGTAGTTAATTGCAACGTTATTTTATAAAAAAATAACCTATGTTATAGATTATGGAATATCTACGACATAGGTTAAATAAAATTTAAAATAAAAAATATATTAAGTTATGAGTGTGACGATGATTTATTTAGATTCTTTTCTTTTGAAAAGTAACAAAGATAATGAACCTAAAAGGGCAAGTGTTGCGAAGGCAACTGTGCTAATAAAGTTATCAACTGAAGTTAAACCAGTTTTAGGTAATTCTTTAGCTTTAGAATCTTTTGAAGTTTCTTGTTTATGAACTTCGTTTTGTTTTGTAACTTTGTTAGTTTGTTGTGATTTATTGTCACTTACAGCTTGATTGTTGCTTTCAGATTTCGCTGTTGCAACATCTTTAACAGGTGTTTGAACTTTATTTTGTTCTTGAGCTGTTTGAGTTGTTTTCACTGTATGAGCACTTTGTGTTTTAGTTTGATCTTTTGTTGTATCAGTACTTACAACTTTAGTAGAGTGATTGTCTTCAACTTTGCTTGTTGTAGTTACAGTAGGTTTAACTTTTTCAATTTTAGGTTGAACTGGTTTAGTTTGCTCAGTAGGTGTTTTAGGTTGAGCAGGTTTTGGTTGAACCGGTTTAACATTGTTTGGTTTTGCTGCGTCAGCTAATGTAGGAATTGCTTTTTCAAATTCTAAATGCGTAGTATATCTATGATTGTAATTAATTTGTGGCACGACAATATGTACTTTAGTAGTTAAACTCTTATACCCAGGTTCAACAGCAACATTGATTGTTCTAGTGTCAGCTTTTTTATCATCGTTAACAACAGTTGTTGCTAATTCTTGATTGTTTGCATTGTAAAATTTGTATTCTTTCCAGAATGATGCGTTGTTTAATACAGCTTGGAAATAATATTTATTATTTTGTTTAATCACTTTTCCAGGGTGTTGCATATAGTCATCCATGTGTGACTTCTCTGAAGAGCCATCTTTTTGCACTTGGAAATTAATTGGTTGTGATGTTGCTTGAGATACTTGTGCGCTTTGATTATTAGTTGCGTTCGTAGCTTCTGTTGCCGCATTTACTTGTTGGCTGTCTGCGCCTATGTATACAAGGGAACCTAAAATGATAGATGCTGTACCCATTGTAATCTTTTTCATAGCTGATGAACGTTGTTCTGATTGATACTTACTGTTTAAATAATGTTTTGTCATGTTGTTTTCCTCCTAAGGATACAAATTATGTGTTGTTATATGAGATGATTAACCATTGCAATTGATAATGGTTATCAATTATACTAGCACATCTATTTTCGTATAACAATAATAAATTGATTATAAAATAAATATTGACAATGATAATCATTATTATTTATGATTTTAGTAAAGACTTAAAAGCAATCATAAAAAGGAGGATTATGTTTTGAAAAATATTTTAAAAGTTTTTAATACAACGATTTTAGCGTTAATTATCATCATCGCGACATTCAGTAATTCTGCAAATGCCGCGGATAGCGGTACTTTGAATTATGAGGTTTACAAATACAATACCAATGACACGTCGATTGCTAATGACTATTTTAATAAACCGGCAAAGTACATTAAGAAAAATGGTAAATTGTATGTTCAAATAACTGTAAACCACAGTCATTGGATTACAGCAATGAGTATCGAAGGACATAAAGAAAATATTATTAGTAAAAACACTGCCAAAGATGAACGTACTTCTGAATTTGAAGTAAGTAAGTTGAACGGTAAAATAGATGGAAAAATTGACGTTTATATCGATGAAAAAGTAAATGGTAAGCCATTCAAATATGACCATCATTACAATATTACATATAAATTTAATGGACCAACTGATGTAGCAGGTGCTAATGCACCAGGTAAAGATGATAAAAATTCTGCTTCAGGTAGTGACAAAGGATCTGATGGAGCGACTACTGGTCAAAGTGAATCTAACAGTTCGAATAAAGACAAAGTAGAAAATCCACAAACAAATGCTGGTACACCTGCATATATATATGCAATACCAGTTGCATCCTTAGCATTATTAATCGCAATCACATTGTTTGTTAGAAAAAAATCTAAAGGCAATGTGGAATAATGAGAAATGTTAAACAAATTGCTACAAAATCTATTATAGCTATTATTAGCTTAGATATACTTACATATACAACAATGATTGGTAGCGTGTTGGCTGATGAGATAAAATATCCATCAGCCAAATTTAATCAACCTGAAGCAAAAGATAAAACAGAATTAACTTCATCAATTTTTGATGAAAAGATAAAAGAGAATAAAGCGTTAGAGTTACTAATTTTTAATCAAGAAAATAAAAATGTAACTGAGGAACAACAACTAGTTGACGAAAAGGCGCAATTGATTTCAGATATGACTGGTAAAATTTACTTGCAAGTAAAACTAAAAGGTCAAATTGATAAAGAACAACTTGTATTTCAAAATGACAAAAATGAAGAATTTCCTTTTGTTATAAAAGATGAAAAGGATGACACAATAGTAAGAATTTTAATTGAACAGCATATGGATAAAATCAATATGCATGTTAAAACGTTGGATGAAAAGAAAAATCTAGATAACAAAGAAATGGTGTATTCTATTCATTTTAAAGAGAAAAAAGTACAACATGATGATGCAAAAGAAGTGCCTTCAAAACATCAAAATCAAGAAAATAATCAAGATCAGCTTAAAAAAGATATTGATGACAAAAAAGATAGTCAAAAATCAGATATTAAGGAAAGACGTACTAGCCTTTTTACTGAAAAAGGATTAAATGATATTCCTGTACAAAAAGATAAAGTGCAACAAGACAGTAATAAAAAGATTGAAAATGAGCGACCTAAAGCATCAGGTACATTAAAAGTTGAAAATAGCCCTCCAACAGTAAAAAAGGTTGAAAATGATCACAAAGAGCAACCGAAACATAAAGATGAAAAATCAAAAAAGGAAAAGAAAAAAGTAGTTGAAAAAGAAAAAGCGTTACCAGCTTTTAATAGAGATGATGATAGCAAGAATAGTAGTCAATTATCTAGTGATATTAAAGAACTTGATGAACCAAATCATAAAAAGCAATATATGTTATTTGCAGCTGGCATTGTGTTAGCAACCATTTTACTTATTTCGGCACATTTATACAGCAGAAAGAGAGGTAACCAAGTTTGAGAATCATAAAGTATTTAACCATTTTAGTGGTAAGCGTCGTTATCTTAACCAGCTGTCAATCTTCCAGTTCTCAAGAATCAACTAAATCCGGCGAATTCAGAATCGTACCAACAACTGTTGCATTGACAATGACATTGGACAAATTGGATTTACCAATTGTCGGCAAACCCACGTCATATAAGACTTTGCCTAATCGTTATAAAGATGTACCGGAAATTGGTCAACCAATGGAGCCGAATGTTGAAGCTGTTAAAAAGTTAAAACCAACACATGTTTTGAGTGTGTCAACGATTAAAGATGAAATGCAACCATTTTACAAACAATTAAATATGAAAGGCTACTTTTATGATTTTGATAGTTTAAAAGGGATGCAAAAGTCGATTACACAATTAGGTGATCAATTTAATCGTAAAGCACAAGCAAAAGAATTAAATGACCATTTAAATTCTGTAAAGCAAAAAATTGAAAATAAAGCAGCTAAACAAAAGAAACATCCCAAAGTATTAATATTAATGGGTGTACCGGGTAGCTATTTAGTAGCAACTGATAAATCATATATTGGTGATTTAGTTAAAATAGCAGGTGGAGAAAATGTTATTAAAGTGAAAGATCGTCAATATATTTCGTCTAATACTGAAAATTTGTTGAATATCAATCCAGATATTATTTTACGATTACCACACGGAATGCCTGAAGAAGTTAAGAAAATGTTTCAAAAAGAATTTAAACAAAATGATATTTGGAAACATTTTAAAGCTGTGAAAAATAATCATGTTTATGACTTAGAGGAAGTGCCATTCGGTATTACAGCAAATGTTGATGCTGATAAGGCAATGACTCAATTATATGATTTATTTTATAAGGATAAAAAATAGTGAGTTGATATGATGATAAAAAATAAAAAGAAACTACTATTTTTATGTTTGTTAGTCATTTTAATCGCAACAGCTTATATTTCATTTGTAACCGGTACAATTAAATTGTCATTTAATGACCTAATTACAAAATTTACAACTGGTAGCAATGAAGCAGTGGATTCAATCATTGATTTGCGATTGCCACGTATATTAATTGCAATGATGGTTGGCGCAATGTTAGCAGTTTCTGGAGCATTATTACAAGCAGCACTACAAAATCCTTTGGCAGAGGCGAATATCATTGGCGTTTCATCAGGTGCACTTATAATGAGAGCACTTTGTATGTTGTTTATTCCACAATTGTACTTTTACTTACCATTATTAAGTTTTATTGGTGGTTTAATACCATTTTTAATAATTATTGTGTTGCATTCTAAATTTAGATTTAATGCTGTAAGTATGATATTAGTAGGCGTTGCGTTATTCGTATTATTAAATGGCGTTTTAGAAATTTTAACTCAAAACCCTTTAATGAAAATTCCTCAAGGCTTAACAATGAAAATATGGAGCGACGTATACATATTAGCAGTATCAGCATTATTGGGATTAATATTAACATTACTATTGTCCCCTAAATTGAATTTACTAAATTTAGATGACGTACAAGCGCGAAGTATCGGTTTTAATATTGATCGTTACAGATGGTTAACAGGTTTATTAGCAGTATTTTTAGCAAGTGCAACTGTTGCGATTGTTGGACAACTAGCCTTTTTAGGTATTATTGTGCCACATGTGGTTAGAAAGCTAGTTGGGGGCAATTACAGAGTACTTATTCCGTTTTCTACAGTTATTGGTGCATGGCTATTGTTAGTGGCTGATTTATTAGGACGAGTGTTACAGCCTCCTTTAGAAATTCCAGCCAATGCTATTTTAATGATTGTCGGTGGTCCAATGCTAATTTACTTAATTTGTCAAAGTCAACGAAATCGAATCTAAAACGGTACAACAACTGGTTTAGTGATGACTGAAGAAACGTCGTTAATAAAAGAGGATTTTTATGAGAATGAAGCGATTTTTAACTATTGTACAAATTTTATTGGTTGTAATTATTATCATTTTTGGTTACAAAATTGTTCAAACATATATTGAAGACAAGCAAGAACGCGCAAATTATGAGAAATTACAACAAAAATTTCAAATGCTGATGAGCAAACATCAAGCACATGTGAGACCACAATTTGAATCACTTGAAAAAATAAATAAAGACATTGTTGGATGGATAAAATTATCAGGAACATCATTGAATTATCCAGTACTACAAGGTAAGACAAATCACGATTATTTAAATTTAGATTTTGAGCGAGAACATCGACGTAAAGGTAGTATTTTTATGGATTTTAGAAATGAATTGAAGAATTTAAATCATAATACTATTTTATACGGGCACCATGTCGGTGATAATACGATGTTTGATGTGTTAGAAGATTATTTAAAGCAATCGTTTTATGAAAAACACAAGATAATTGAATTTGACAATAAATATGGTAAATATCAATTGCAAGTATTTAGTGCATATAAAACTACTACTAAAGATAATTACATACGTACAGATTTTGAAAATGATCAAGATTATCAACAATTTTTAGATGAGACAAAACGTAAATCTGTGATTAATTCAGATGTTAATGTAACGGTAAAAGATAAAATAATGACTTTATCAACATGCGAAGATGCATATAGTGAAACAACGAAAAGAATTGTTGTTGTCGCAAAAATAATTAAGGTAAGTTAAACAGAAAAGAGGATAATTATGAAATTTATGGCGGAAAATAGGCTGACGTTAACAAAAGGAACAGCAAAAGATATTATAGAACGATTTTACACGAGACATGGGATTGAAACATTAGAAGGCTTTGATGGCATGTTTGTTACACAAACTTTAGAACAAGAAGATTTTGATGAAGTGAAAATTTTAACAGTTTGGAAATCAAAGGAAGCTTTTACGGATTGGTTAAAATCTGATGTCTTTAAAGCAGCACATAAACATGTTAGAAGTAAAAATGAAGATGAAAGTAGCCCGATTATCAATAACAAAGTAATTACTTATGATATAGGCTATAGTTACATGAAATAATTGAATTTAAAGAGGTTGCAGTACTTGTTATGACAATTGGTATTGTTAACTTTTGTAACGACCATACATGATACTGATGATGGTCGTTTTTTAATGAACACAAACATGCTAACAACAAATTGCTAAAACGTAGTTTGATTTGAATGTGCTTTGAAAATAATCATCAAATATATGATTTTGATTTATTTTGAAGAAGAAAAGAATTAATAATGATATTTTGGGGCGTATGATTTATAGTAGTAGTATCGATAAAAGAAATTTATACAATTTGAAATAATATGAGTGATAAAATCGATTAATTAATATTAACTATACAATCAAATGTTTTCATCTTATTAATGATTAATATATTTATTTTTAAAAATAAAGCGAGGAGCTATCTATGGAACAAATTACTTCTGCACAAAATAATAGAATTAAACAAGCGAACAAGCTAAAAAAGAAACGTGAGAGGGATAAAACTGGATTAGCTTTAATTGAAGGTGTGCATTTAATTGAAGAAGCTTATCAAAGTGGGATTGTAATTACACAATTATTTGCAATTGAACCGGCAAGATTAGATCAGCAAATTATCGCATACGCGCAAGAAGTTTTTGAAATAAACATGAAAGTTGCTGAATCTTTATCAGGTACAGTGACACCACAAGGGTTTTTCGCCATCATTGAGAAGCCACAATATGATATTTCTAAAGCACAACAAGTATTGCTTATCGATCGTGTTCAAGATCCTGGAAATTTAGGCACATTAATTAGAACTGCGGATGCTGCTGGAATGGATGCTGTAATAATGGAGAAGGGTACGACAGATCCTTATCAAGATAAAGTGTTGCGAGCGAGTCAAGGTAGTGTTTTCCATTTGCCAATTATGACACTAGATCTCGATACGTTTATTACTCAATTTAATGGTCCTGTTTATGGTACAGCACTTGAAAACGCAGTGGCATATAAAGAAGTTACTTCAATTGATTCTTTTGCATTACTATTAGGTAATGAGGGAGAAGGTGTTAATCCTGAATTATTAGCACATACTACACAAAATTTAATCATACCTATTTATGGTAAAGCTGAAAGTTTAAATGTAGCGATTGCAGGTAGTATTTTACTTTATCATTTGAAAGGTTGACCGTGTTGAAAGTTTTCCGATATAATTATAATTAATTGTTTAACAGAACATTTCTACGTGATTGCATACACAATTGAATATAAACCAATAAAAAGGCATGGACATTTATATAAATAATTGTTTTAGGGAGAATAATCGTGACTGCAAGTTATTCCAATTATTTAAAGTCTTTTCACCTTTTTGGTTACTTAAAGAGATTTAAGTCGGAAAGACAATCCGTTATCAATATTAAACAAGTGTATGCTTAGGCATAAATTTGGGTGGTACCACGGAAATGACTTTCGTCCCTTATTTTTTAAGAGGATGAAAGTCATTTTTTAGTTAAACAACAAATATGATAAATAGAAAATGAATAGTTCGAATAGGGAGGTCAGTGACATATGTCTGAACAACAAACAATGTCAGAGTTAAAACAACAAGCGCTTGTAGATATTAATGAAGCAAATGATGAACGTGCACTGCAAGAAGTTAAAGTGAAATACTTAGGTAAAAAAGGGTCAGTTAGCGGACTAATGAAATTGATGAAGGATTTGCCGAATGAAGAGAAACCTGCGTTTGGTCAAAAAGTGAATGAATTGCGTCAAACAATTCAAAATGAATTAGATGAAAGACAACAGATGTTAGTTAAAGAAAAATTAAATAAGCAATTGGCTGAAGAAACAATTGATGTATCATTACCAGGTCGTCATATTGAAATCGGTTCAAAGCATCCATTAACACGTACAATAGAAGAAATTGAAGACTTATTCTTAGGTTTAGGTTATGAAATTATGAATGGATATGAAGTTGAACAAGATCATTATAACTTCGAAATGTTGAATTTACCTAAATCACACCCTGCACGTGATATGCAAGATAGTTTCTATATTACGGATGAAATTTTATTACGTACGCATACATCACCAGTGCAAGCACGTACGATGGAATCACGTCATGGTCAAGGTCCAGTTAAAATTATTTGCCCTGGTAAAGTGTATCGTCGTGACTCTGATGATGCGACACATAGTCATCAATTTACACAAATTGAAGGATTAGTTGTTGATAAAAACGTTAAAATGAGTGATTTGAAAGGTACTTTAGAATTGTTAGCTAAGAAATTATTTGGTGCTGATCGTGAAATTCGTTTACGTCCAAGTTACTTCCCATTCACTGAACCTTCTGTAGAAGTTGATGTGTCATGTTTTAAATGTAAAGGAAAAGGTTGTAATGTGTGTAAACACACAGGATGGATTGAAATTTTAGGTGCTGGAATGGTACATCCTAATGTATTAGAAATGGCTGGTTTTGATTCTTCAGAGTACTCTGGATTTGCATTTGGTATGGGACCAGACCGTATTGCAATGTTGAAATATGGTATAGAAGATATTCGTCATTTCTATACTAATGATGTGAGATTTTTAGATCAATTTAAAGCGGTAGAAGATAGAGGTGACATGTAATGTTGATATCAAATGAATGGTTGAAAGAATATGTAACAATCGATGATTCTGTAAGTAATTTGGCAGAACGTATTACGCGCACTGGTATTGAAGTGGATGATTTAATTGACTACACAAAAGATATCAAAAATTTAGTTGTCGGTTTCGTTAAGTCAAAAGAGAAACATCCTGATGCTGATAAATTAAATGTTTGCCAAGTTGATATTGGAGAAGACGAACCTGTACAAATAGTATGTGGTGCACCGAACGTTGATGCAGGACAATATGTCATTGTTGCTAAAGTAGGTGGAAGATTGCCTGGTGGTATTAAAATTAAGCGTGCCAAATTACGCGGTGAACGTTCAGAAGGTATGATTTGTTCGTTACAAGAAATTGGTATTTCAAGTAATTATATACCGAAAAGTTTTGAATCAGGCATTTATGTATTTAGTGAATCCCAAGTTCCAGGAACAGATGCCTTACAAGCTTTATATTTAAATGATCAAGTAATGGAATTTGATTTAACGCCGAATCGTGCAGATGCTTTAAGTATGATAGGTACTGCTTATGAAGTTGCAGCATTATATAATACAAAAATGACTAAGCCAGAGACAACATCAAATGAGCTTGAGTTATCTGCAAATGATGAACTAACTGTGACAATTGAAAATGAAGATAAAGTACCATATTATAGTGCACGTGTTGTTCACGACGTGACAATTGAACCCTCGCCAATTTGGATGCAAGCACGCTTAATAAAAGCAGGTATACGTCCTATTAATAATGTTGTCGACATTTCAAATTATGTGTTATTAGAATACGGTCAACCATTGCATATGTTTGATCAAGATGCGATTGGTTCACAACAAATTGTTGTTCGTCAAGCTAATGAAGGCGAAAAAATGACAACATTAGATGATACAGAACGTGAATTATTAACGAGCGATATTGTCATTACTAATGGACAAACTCCAATTGCATTAGCTGGTGTTATGGGTGGCGATTTTTCAGAAGTTAAAGAACATACATCAAATATAGTTATTGAAGGTGCTATTTTTGATTCTGTTTCCATTCGTCATACATCAAGACGTTTAAATTTACGCAGTGAATCATCTAGTCGTTTTGAAAAAGGAATAGCTACTGAATTTGTAGATGAAGCAGTCGACCGTGCATGTTATTTATTACAAACTTATGCAAACGGAAAAGTGCTAAAAGATAGAGTATCTTCAGGAGAACTTGGTGCATTTATTACACCAATCGACATCACTGCTGATAAAATTAATCGCACTATTGGATTTGATTTGTCACAAAATGATATTGTTACTATTTTTAATCAACTAGGGTTTGATACAGAAATAAATGATGATGTTATTACAGTGCAAGTACCATCACGTCGTAAAGATATTACAATTAAAGAAGATTTAATTGAAGAAGTTGCACGTATATATGGTTACGACGATATTCCATCAACGTTACCTGTCTTCGAA
This sequence comes from Staphylococcus sp. GDB20D11A, assembly GCF_016893255.1. Taxonomy (NCBI): domain Bacteria; kingdom Bacillati; phylum Bacillota; class Bacilli; order Caryophanales; family Staphylococcaceae; genus Staphylococcus; species Staphylococcus sp. GDB20D11A. The sequence continues at coordinate 24,268 of NZ_JAFEPJ010000020.1, read as the reverse complement.
AAAGTTACTAGTGGTCAGCTAACTGATCGTCAATATAAAACTAGAATGGTTAAAGAAGTGTTAGAAGGTGCTGGATTAGACCAAGCTATTACGTATTCGTTAGTTTCTAAAGAAGATGCTACTGCATTTGCGATGCAACAGCGTCAAACAATTGATTTATTGATGCCAATGAGTGAAGCGCATGCATCATTACGTCAAAGTTTATTACCACATTTAATCGAAGCGGCATCATATAATGTGGCACGCAAAAATAAAGATGTAAAATTATTTGAAATCGGCAATGTCTTCTTTGCTAATGGTGAAGGTGAACTACCAGATCAAGTTGAATATTTAAGTGGTATTTTAACTGGAGATTATGTAGTCAATCAATGGCAAGGTAAGAAAGAAACGGTTGATTTCTATTTAGCAAAAGGTGTCGTGGATCGAGTATCTGAAAAGTTAAACCTTGAATTTAGTTATCGTCGTGCTGATATTGATGGATTACATCCAGGTCGCACAGCTGAAATCTTATTAGAGAATAAAGTTGTTGGTTTTATTGGTGAATTACATCCAACATTAGCAGCTGAAAATGATTTAAAACGGACGTATGTTTTTGAGTTGAATTTTGATGCATTAATGGCTGTGTCGGTAGGTTACATTAATTACCAGCCAATTCCGAGATTCCCAGGCATGTCTCGTGACATTGCATTAGAAGTAGATCAAAATATTCCAGCAGCTGATTTATTATCAACGATTCATGCAAACGGTGGCAATATATTAAAAGACACACTTGTCTTTGATGTATATCAGGGTGAACATTTAGAAAAAGGTAAAAAATCAATTGCAATACGATTAAATTATTTAGACACAGAAGAAACATTGACAGATGAACGCGTTTCAAAAGTACAAGCGGAAATTGAAGCAGCATTAATTGAACAAGGTGCTGTTATTAGATAATGATTTAAACCCCATGTATAAGGATATCTGAAGTAGATTGATATCCTTAACATGGGGTTTTATTTTTGGATTCACCAATTAGGTTCCAATTCATTTAAAAATCAAAGAGGAACAGCGGAATACAGATGATGCTTTGCACAACTGCATATAAAGTCATACTTATGAGGAAAGCAAATTAGTATGACTTACCTAATAGGATTTCCTATTAGGATCCAATTTATCTTGATTTTAAAAATCAAAGAGGCACAGCGGAATACAGTTGATGCTTCGCACAACTGCATATAAAGTCATACTTATGAGCAAAGCAAATTAGTATGACTTACCTAATAGGATCACCTATTAGGTTCCATTTCATTTAAAAATCAAAGAGGCACAGCGGATTACAGTTGATGCTTTGCACAACTGCATATAAAGTCATACTTATGAGCAAAGCAAATTAGTATGACTTACCTAATAGAATCACCTATTAGGTTCCATTTCATTTAAAAATCAAAGAGGCACAGTGGATTACAGTTGATGCTTCGCACAACTGCATAAAAGCCTCTAATGATTAAAAATCAAAGAGGCTTTAAAATTTTTTGGGCTTTTTCACGATTTTTAAAATGCTTTTTTGAAATGGTATCTAAACGTGAAATACCGTATTTTTTTATAATTTTGGCGGCGATTACATCGACTTTAGCACCGGCACCTTTAGGAATTGTCATATTAATATTTTTTGATATTTGATCCATATACGTAACAAATGCGTATCTAGAAATTATGCTTGCCACTGCAATGGCTAATGACTTCGATTCTCCTTTTGTTTCAAATTTTGTTTTCTTTGGAAGTGGTATATCGGATAATGCGTAATGGCTATACACTTCGCGTTTTGCGAACTGATCAATGACGATATAGTCTAATTGAGACGAATCAATTTTTTCAAGTACATTTTTGATGGCTTCATTATGAAGAACAGCTTTCATTTTTACTTGAGTCCAGCCTTTTGCTTGCTGAATATTATATTTTTCATTGTGTAGTGTTAAAAGTGAATGTGGGATGAAAGTAACCAATTGTTCAGCAAGCTCTACAATTTTGGTATCGGTTAATTTTTTTGAATCATCTACACCCAAAGTTTTTAAAATAGGAACATGCTCTTTGGTAACGAAAGCAGCACATACAGTCAATGGACCAAAGTAATCGCCACTTCCAGCTTCATCACTACCAATACAGTTAAATTGATCATACATTAAAGTTTGTTCAAAAAAAGAATTAGCCATATTTTTCTTTTTAGTTTTATTAGTATTCAATTGAGAATGCTGCGGTAGAAGTTCTTCAGACACAGCTTCTGCATGATTACCTTGAAACATGACTTTACCTGATTGGTAAATATTTACAGTTGTATTTTGATACTTTGCACGTGCTTTCATACCTTGAGGTAAATTCTCAGTATCAAAAGAAATGCGTGACATTAATGTCGTTATGTCTTTATCCGACAATTTAAAAACGATATTCGCCATTTGTGTAAATCCTTTCATATAATTTCATTATCATTAGCAAAAATAATCATATCATAAATGATAATAACGTCAGAAACATTTATATATGTTGTAAAGAATTAATTGCGGATACTTACAAAATACATAGTGGTCATGTATAATGTTTATGAAAATGTTATAGTGACACAATTTAAACATGATAAAGTATTGAATAGAAAATTCTTTACATTATTTCATTTCATTATAAAAAGAACATTAAGTCATCTATAGAGATTGTGTTGTTGTTTTATCATAATTGCAATATAACAATATTAGTATCAAATTCAGACAAACTATCCAGTCATATTTTATAACGTGAATTTAGATTTTAAAAAAAGGATCAGGAGAAATTATAAATGGCACAGTTTAAAAACAAGGTAAATGTATCAATTAATGATCAGCTTTTTACAATTGTTGGGGAAGATAACCCAGAGCACATACGATATGTAGCACATTTAGTTGATGGTAAAATAAAAGAATTAGGGTATAAAGCAGCAGGTTTAGATACTTCAAGAAAAGCAATACTAACTGCTGTGAATATTATGCATGAAAAAGTACTACTAGAAGAAGAAAATCGACGTTTGAAACAACAAATTCACAAATTGCAGCAGCGTGAGCAATAAATGGTCATTGATTTTATCATAATCATTTTCTTTGTGTATTTTATCATCGTTGGATTCAGACGAGGTTTTTGGTTATCTATGATACATTTGAGTGCAACGATTGTATCATTGTGGATTGCCAGTCAATTTTACAAATCTATCGTAGAAAGATTAATTGTATTTATTCCATATCCTAAAACAACAGCATTTAATACAACTTTTGCGTTTCATTTTAATCATCTACAAAATCGATTTGAAGCGATTGTAGCTTTTTTAATGATTACATTGTTTTGTAAGTTCATTTTATATCTAATTATCGTAACTTTTGATAAAATAATAGCGTATCAAAACATTCATATTTTCAGTCGTGCAATGGGAATGATAGTTGGTGTGTTTATGACGATAATTGTCTTACACTTTACGTTATATCTATTGGCATTATATCCTAACGAAGCATTACAACATCAGCTTAAAATATCTATTGTGAGTCATTCATTGATTTTTCACATCCCATATTTATCGGCTTTCACCATTAATTTATAAATTATCATAAGAGGTCAGGACAAAGGTATATATTAATGATACGTCCTGGTCTTCTTTTTATGGAGTGTTATTATGACAAAAAAAGATGTTATCAAACTATTAGAACAAATTGCTACTTATATGGAATTAAAAGGGGAAAATACTTTTAAAATATCAGCGTATCGAAAAGCAGCTCAAAGTCTTGAATTAGATGAACGACCATTAGATGAAATATCTGATGTAACGGAGTTAAAAGGCATTGGTAAAGGTGTTGCAGAAGTAATCAATGATTACCGTGAGACCGGTGAATCTCAGTATTTACAGCAATTACAGGAAGAAGTTCCAGAAGGTCTTATTCCACTTTTGAAAATTCAAGGACTTGGAAGCAAGAAAATTGCTAAGCTATATAAAGAGTTGAATATTGTTGATAAAGCTTCACTTCAAGTTGCTTGTGAAAATGGAAAAGTTAGTGAATTAAGCGGATTTGCTAAGAAAACGGAACAAAACATATTAGAAGCTGTGAAACAACTTGGTGCTAAGAAAGATAGATATCCAATTGATCAAATGAGAAGACTTAATCAAGAAATCATTGATTATATAGATACATTAAATTATATCGATCAATATTCATCTGCAGGAAGCTTCCGTCGTTTTAAAGAAATGAGCAAAGATTTAGATTTCATAATAAGTACCGATAACCCAAAAGCAGTGCAGCAGCAATTATTAAATATTCCCAATAAAGTAAAAGAAGTTGCAGTGGGGAACACAAAAGTTTCATTAGAATTAGCGTATGATGATGAAACGATTGGTGTCGATTTTCGATTAATTGAACCAAGTGCTTTTTATCATACATTGCAGCATTTTACTGGGTCAAAAGAACATAATATAAGAATTCGACAACTTGCTAAAGCACGTGATGAAAAAGTAAGTGAATATGGAATTGAACAAGCTGATGGTACATTAATTCAATATGATAGTGAAGCCAAAATATATGAACATTTTAATGTGAATTTTATACCACCTGCTATGCGAGAAGATGGTAGCGAATTTGATAAAGATCTAAGTAATATCATTACATTAGATGATATTAATGGAGATATTCATATGCATACAACGTATAGTGATGGTGCGTTTTCCATTCGAGACATGGTAGAAGCAAATATCGCAAAAGGTTATAAATTCATGGTAATTACTGATCATTCACAAAGTTTACGTGTTGCTAATGGCTTACAAGTAGAAAGACTTTTAAGACAAAACGAAGAAATTAAAGCTTTAGATAAAGAATATAGTGAAATTGATATTTATTCAGGTACAGAAATGGATATATTACCTGATGGCTCGCTGGATTATGATGATGAAATTTTAGCACAACTTGATTATGTAATTGGAGCTATTCATCAAAGCTTTAACCAATCAGAAGAACAAATTATGGAACGATTAGCTAATGCATGTCGCAATCCATACGTGCGACATATAGCGCATCCAACAGGGCGTATTATAGGTAGAAGAGATGGTTATAAACCGAATATTGAACAATTAATGGCATTATCTGAAGAAACGAATACAGTATTAGAAATTAATGCCAATCCACATCGACTGGATCTGAACGCTGATATCGTTCGTAAATATCCAAATGTGAAATTAACTATTAACACTGATGCGCATCATACAAATCATTTAGATTTTATGAATTATGGCGTAGCAACTGCGCAAAAAGGATTTGTAACAAAAGATAGAGTGATTAACGCATTATCGCGTGAAGCTTTCAAAGACTTTATTGAAAATAATATAAAACTTAAGAAATAGAGGGATTTTATGAGACAAAAAACATTAGACGTCTTAGAATTTGAAAAAATAAAATCACTCGTTGCCAATGAAACTATTAGTGACTTAGGCTTGGAAAAGGTCAATCAAATGATGCCAGCTACTAATTTTGAAACGGTTGTTTTTCAAATGGAAGAAACGGATGAGATTGCTCAAATCTATAATAAGCATCGTTTACCAAGCTTGAGTGGCTTATCTAAAGTATCAGCATTCATTCATCGCGCTGATATTGGCGGCGTTTTAAATGTATCAGAGCTTAACTTGATAAAAAGATTAATTCAAGTACAAAATCAATTTAAGACATTTTATAATCAATTGGTTGAAGAAGATGAAGATGTTAAATACCCAATATTAGATGACAAGATGAATCAATTACCTGTGTTAACCGATCTTTTTCAACAAATAAATGAAACATGCGATACGTATGATTTATATGATAATGCGAGTTATGAATTGCAAGGGATTAGAAGTAAAATTTCTAGCACGAATCAACGTATTAGACAAAATTTGGACCGTATTGTTAAAAGCCAAGCAAATCAGAAAAAATTATCAGATGCTATTGTAACAGTTAGGAATGAAAGAAACGTTATACCTGTCAAAGCTGAATATCGACAAGATTTTAATGGGATTGTACATGATCAATCTGCTTCAGGACAAACATTGTATATTGAGCCATCATCAGTTGTTGAAATGAATAATCAAATTAGTCGATTACGTCATGATGAAGCAATTGAAAAAGAACGCATTTTAACGCAACTAACTGGTTATGTGGCTGCGGACAAAGATGCACTACTTGTGGCAGAACAAGTCATGGGTCAGTTAGATTTTTTAATCGCAAAAGCGAGATATAGTAGAAGTATTAAAGGAACAAAGCCGATATTTAAAGAGGAACGTACTGTATATTTACCTAAAGCATACCATCCATTATTAAATCGTGAGACTGTTGTAGCTAATACCATCGAATTTATGGAAGATATTGAAACGGTAATTATTACAGGACCGAATACAGGTGGTAAAACAGTAACGTTAAAAACATTAGGTTTAATTATTGTTATGGCTCAATCTGGATTGTTGATTCCAACACTTGATGGTAGTCAGTTAAGTGTATTTAAAAATGTATATTGCGATATCGGAGATGAACAATCAATAGAACAATCATTATCAACTTTTTCATCTCATATGACGAATATAGTTGAAATTTTAAAGCATGCAGATAAACATAGTTTAGTTTTATTTGATGAATTAGGTGCAGGTACAGATCCAAGTGAAGGTGCTGCCTTAGCAATGAGCATTTTAGATCATGTTAGAAAAATTGGTTCTCTAGTAATGGCAACGACGCACTATCCTGAACTTAAAGCATATAGTTATAATCGAGAAGGCGTTATGAATGCGAGTGTAGAATTTGATGTAGATACTTTGAGTCCAACGTATAAGTTATTAATGGGTGTGCCGGGTCGTTCAAATGCTTTTGATATTTCTAAAAAGTTAGGTCTTAGTTTGAATATTATAAATAAGGCTAAGACGATGATTGGTACTGATGAAAAAGAAATAAATGAAATGATTGAATCATTAGAGCGTAATTACAAACGTGTAGAGACACAGAGGTTAGAACTGGACCGTCTTGTAAAAGAAGCGGAGCAAGTGCATGATGATTTATCTAAGCAGTATCAACAATTCCAAAATTATGAAAAGTCTCTAATAGAGGAAGCGAAAGAAAAAGCAAATCAGAAGATTAAAGCTGCAACAAAAGAAGCTGACGATATTATTAAAGATTTAAGACAATTGCGTGAACAAAAAGGTGCAGATGTTAAAGAACATGAATTGATTGATAAGAAGAAACGATTAGATGATCATTATGAAGCGAAATCTATAAAGCAAAATGTACAAAAGCAAAAATACGATAAAATTGTTGCTGGTGATGAAGTAAAAGTATTATCTTACGGTCAAAAGGGTGAAGTTTTAGAAATTGTCAATGATGAAGAAGCAATTGTTCAAATGGGAATTATTAAAATGAAGTTACCTATTGAAGATTTAGAGAAAAAACAAAAAGAAAAAGTTAAGCCAACGAAAATGGTTACACGTCAAAATCGTCAAACAATTAAAACTGAACTTGACTTACGAGGCTACCGTTATGAGGATGCTTTAATTGAACTAGATCAATATTTAGATCAAGCCGTTTTAAGTAATTACGAACAAGTTTATATCATTCATGGTAAAGGTACAGGTGCACTTCAAAAAGGTGTACAACAACATTTGAAAAAGCATAAAAGTGTTAGTGACTTTAGAGGTGGTATGCCAAGCGAAGGTGGATTTGGCGTTACCGTTGCAACACTAAAATAAATTATAATTTGATAAATTAAATAGCTGCAGTTAAAATAATGTAAAGCAACAAGAATACATTTCAAACATGTTATTTGAAATAAGCATAAAAATTGAGCAAATAGAAATACATGAAGCATGTTATCTGATATAATTTGAACATCATAATAATAATTAAGGAGGATTGGCATTTATGGCAATCGTAAAAGTAACAGATGCAGATTTTGATTCAAAAGTAGAATCTGGTGTACAATTAGTAGATTTTTGGGCAACATGGTGTGGTCCATGTAAAATGATCGCTCCAGTATTAGAAGAATTAGCAGCTGACTATGAAGGTAAAGCTGACATTTTAAAATTAGATGTTGATGAAAATCCATCAACTGCAGCTAAATATGAAGTGATGAGTATTCCAACATTAATCGTCTTTAAAGACGGTCAACCAGTTGATAAAGTTGTTGGTTTCCAACCAAAAGAAAACTTAGCTGAAGTTTTAGATAAACATTTATAAGTTACAACCAATGACGACTGGGGCATTTCTTTAATGAATTGCTCCAGTTTTTGTTTGTGTTTTTAATATAAAAAGTTGAATGATAAGTCATCATATTGTTTACGACTTGAGAATGGTGGGATTAATAAATCTATGAACGTTAAATGATAATCAAACATGCTAATAGACATGTAGCAGTTGGTTTGATAAAACAATGTTCAATATTACATGATGTGCATGAAAAGTCATACTCGAAGATGTTGATTATGAACTAGAATTAGTGGTGATAAATTTGAAGCACTTTTGTAGCATCATTCATTTTAAAATTAGAAGGGGGGATATTTTTGGAAGACTATAAGCAACGAATTAAAAATAAATTAAATGTCGTACCTATGGAACCAGGCTGCTATTTAATGAAAGATCGTAATGATCAAGTGATATATGTTGGCAAAGCTAAAAAGCTAAGAAATCGATTGCGATCATATTTTACGGGCGCTCATGATGCTAAAACAACGAGACTGGTTGGTGAAATACGTCGCTTTGAGTTTATTGTCACGTCTAGTGAAACAGAGTCACTTTTACTGGAATTGAATCTGATTAAACAATATCAACCTAGATACAACATTTTATTAAAAGATGATAAAAGTTATCCATTTATTAAAATTACGAAGGAAAAATATCCTAGACTACTAGTGACGAGAACTGTAAAACAAGGTACTGGCAAATATTTCGGACCGTATCCAAATGCATATTCTGCTCAAGAAACTAAAAAGTTATTAGACAGAATATATCCATATCGCAAATGTGATAAGATGCCAGATAAATTATGTCTTTATTACCATATTGGACAATGTTTAGGACCATGTGTATATAACGTTGATTTGAGTAAATACGCACAAATGACGAAGGAAATTACTGATTTTCTGAATGGGGAAGACAAAACAATTTTAAAAAGTTTAGAAGAGCGAATGTTAACTGCAAGTGAATCACTTGATTTTGAACGAGCTAAAGAATATAGAGATTTAATTCAACATATTCAAAATCTAACTAACAAACAAAAAATTATGTCATCAGATAAAACGATTCGTGATGTCTTTGGTTATAGTGTTGATAAAGGATGGATGTGTATCCAAGTTTTCTTTATACGACAAGGTAATATGATAAAGCGAGATACAACGATGATTCCATTACAGCAAACAGAAGAAGAAGAATTTTATACATTTATTGGACAATTTTATAGTTTAAACCAACATATTTTACCTAAGGAAGTTCATGTACCACGTAATTTGGATAAAGAAATGATTCAATCTGTTGTGGACACTAAAATCGTTCAACCCGCGCGAGGTCCCAAAAAAGATATGGTTGACCTAGCTGCACATAACGCTAAAGTATCCTTAAATAATAAATTTGAATTAATATCACGTGATGAGTCCAGAACAATTAAAGCTATTGAAGAACTTGGAACACAAATGGGAATTCAAACACCAATTAGAATTGAAGCATTCGATAATTCTAATATCCAAGGTGTGGATCCAGTGTCAGCAATGGTTACATTTGTCGATGGTAAACCAGACAAGAAAAATTATAGAAAGTATAAAATCAAAACGGTTAAAGGTCCAGATGATTACAAATCAATGAGAGAAGTAGTAAGACGACGATATTCTCGCGTTTTAAACGAAGGATTACCATTACCGGATTTAATTATAGTAGATGGTGGTAAAGGACATATGAACGGGGTTATTGATGTGCTACAAAACGAATTAGGTCTTGATATCCCTGTTGCAGGTTTGCAAAAAAATGATAAACACCAAACATCTGAATTATTATATGGCGCTAGTGCAGAAATTGTACCACTGAAGAAAAATAGCCAAGCATTTTATTTGTTGCACCGTATCCAAGATGAGGTTCACAGATTCGCAATCACCTTTCATAGACAAACACGTCAAAAGACAGGCTTGAAATCAATCCTTGATGATATAGATGGTATCGGTGGCAAACGTAAAACATTATTATTGCGTACATTCGGTTCAATCAAGAAAATGAAGGAAGCTACACTTGAAGATTTTAAAAATATAGGTATTCCTGAAAACGTTGCAAAGAACCTACATGAACAATTGCATAAATAAATTACAGGGCGTGAGAATCATTTTCATGCCCCAAAATATATGAAATAATGTTACAATATGGTTAACAAAGTTATTTTTTTGAATGTACGTGGAAGCGTTTTCTAAATGAGAAAGTTTATCATCACAAGCAATCTTAAATATTAAATCCAAATTTTACATTGTTCGACATGCAGTTTGGTGATCGTGCAGTGTGTATTTGTCTTTAAAATGTTTCGCTTAATGATAATGACAACGCAAGAAACGATATCACTTTAGGGGGTTAAGCGTACGTTTAATATAAATAGCTCAATAAATTAAATATTCGTTCACAGGGGGGACTCCTTTTGGCTCAATCAAAAAATGAATTTTATCTAAGACGTATTCACTCGTTATTAGGTATTATCCCAATAGGTGCATTTTTGGTCGTTCATTTATTAGTGAATCACCAAGCAACACAAGGTGCTGAAGCGTTTAATAAGGCATCTAACTTTATGGAATCATTACCATTTCTAATTATTGTAGAATTTTTATTTATATACATTCCGTTGTTATATCACGGTTTGTTTGGTATACACATTGCATTTACAGCAAAAGAAAATGTTGGACATTACTCGATTTTTAGAAACTGGATGTTCTTATTCCAAAGAGTGAGTGGTATCTTAACATTTATCTTTATTGGTATCCATTTATGGCAAACACGTTTACAAAAAGCATTTTACGGTAAAGAAGTGAATTACGATTTAATGCACGAAACATTGCAACATCCTGGATGGGCAATATTTTATATTATTTGTATTATTGCTGTTGTGTTCCACTTTGCAAATGGCTTATGGTCATTCTTAGTTACTTGGGGTGGACTTCAATCTCCAAAATCACAACGAGTATTTACATGGGTTTCATTAATCGTATTCTTAGTTATTTCGTATATTGGTGTTACTGCAATTATTGCCTTTATGTAATACATCGCATTTAACAAATATAGATTGAAAATTTAGGGGAGTGAAATTTTTATGGCAGAGAAACATCTTATTGTTGTCGGAGGTGGCCTAGCGGGCTTAATGTCAACAATTAAAGCGGCAGAAAAAGGTGCACATGTAGATTTGTTCTCAGTTGTACCAGTAAAGCGTTCGCACTCTGTTTGTGCCCAAGGTGGCATTAATGGTGCGGTCAATACTAAAGGGGAAGGCGATTCTCCTTGGATTCACTTTGATGATACAGTGTATGGTGGCGACTTCCTTGCAAACCAACCACCTGTTAAAGCGATGACAGAGGCAGCACCTAAAATTATTCATTTATTAGACCGTATGGGCGTAATGTTCAATAGAACAAATGAAGGTCTATTAGATTTTAGACGTTTCGGTGGTACATTACACCACAGAACAGCATATGCAGGGGCAACAACTGGACAACAATTATTATATGCATTGGATGAACAAGTTCGTGCATATGAAGTAGATGGATTAGTTACGAAGTATGAAGGATGGGAATTCCTTGGCATAGTTAAAGGTGACGATGATAGTGCAAGAGGTATCGTTGCACAAAATATGACAACTGCTGAGATTGAAACATTTGGTTCAGATGCAGTTATTATGGCAACGGGTGGCCCTGGTATCATCTTCGGTAAAACAACAAACTCAATGATTAATACAGGATCAGCGGCTTCCATTGTTTACCAACAAGGCGCTATTTATGCTAATGGTGAGTTCATTCAAATTCATCCTACTGCAATCCCTGGTGATGATAAACTGCGACTAATGAGTGAATCAGCACGTGGTGAAGGTGGACGAATTTGGACATATAAAGATGGTAAGCCTTGGTACTTCTTAGAAGAGAAATATCCTGATTATGGTAACTTAGTACCTCGTGATATCGCGACGCGTGAAATTTTCGATGTATGTATTAACCAAAAATTAGGTATTAATGGCGAAAACATGGTATATCTTGATTTGTCACATAAAGATCCACATGAGTTAGATGTAAAACTAGGTGGTATCATTGAAATTTATGAAAAATTCACTGGTGATGACCCACGCAAAGTACCAATGAAGATTTTCCCAGCTGTCCACTATTCAATGGGTGGTCTATATGTAGATTATGATCAAATGACAAATATTAAAGGGTTATTTGCAGCTGGAGAATGTGACTTCTCTCAACATGGTGGTAACCGCTTAGGTGCCAATTCATTGTTATCAGCGATTTATGGTGGTACAGTAGCAGGTCCAAACGCGATTGAGTATATTTCAAATATTGATCGATCATATACTGATATGGACGAAAGTATTTTTGAAAAACGTAAAGCTGAAGAGCAAGAACGTTTTGATAAATTATTAGCTATGCGCGGTACAGAAAATGCATATAAATTACACCGTGAACTTGGTGAAATTATGACAGCAAATGTAACTGTTGTTCGTGAAAATGAAAAACTGTTAGAAACAGATAAAAAGATTGTTGAATTGATGAAACGTTATGAAGATATTGATATGGAAGATACTCAAACTTGGAGTAACCAAGCGGTATTCTTTACTCGTCAATTATGGAACATGTTAGTACTTGCGCGTGTTATTACGATTGGTGCATATAACCGTAACGAATCACGCGGGGCCCATTATAAACCAGAATTCCCAGAGCGTAATGATGAAGAGTGGTTAAAAACGACAATGGCCTCATTCCAAGGCGCATTTGAAAAACCACAGTTTACTTATGATGACGTCGATGTGAGTTTAATACCACCTCGTAAACGTGATTACACAAGTAAGTCTAAAGGGGGTAAAAAATAATGACTGAACAATCAGTGAAAAACACTCCACAACATGAAACACAATCTAAACCGAAACAAAAAACAGTAAAATTAATTATTAAACGACAAGATACAAGTGATTCTAAGCCTTATGAAGAAACATTTGAAATTCCATATCGTGAAAATTTAAACGTCATTGCTTGTTTAATGGAAATTAGACGTAACCCAGTTAATATTAAAGGTGAAAAAACAACACCTGTTGTCTGGGATATGAACTGCTTAGAAGAAGTATGTGGAGCATGTTCTATGGTTATCAATGGTCGTGCAAGACAATCTTGTTCTGCGATTGTTGATCAATTAGAACAACCTATTCGTTTAGAGCCAATGAATACTTTCCCAGTTATCCGTGACTTACAAGTTGATCGTTCTAGAATGTTCGATAACTTAAAACGTATGAAAGCATGGATCCCAATCGATGGAACGTATGATTTAGGTCCGGGACCACGTATGCCAGAGAAAAAACGTCAAACAGCTTATGAATTATCTAAATGTATGACATGTGGTGTATGTTTAGAAGTTTGTCCTAATGTTACTGAAAATAATAAATTTGTTGGTGCGCAAGCAATCTCGCAAGTTCGTTTGTTTAATTTGCATCCAACAGGATCTATGACTAAAGATGAACGTTTAAATGCATTAATGGGTACTGGTGGCTTACAGCAGTGTGGTAATTCACAAAACTGTGTTAATGCTTGCCCTAAAGGTATTCCATTAACAACATCCATCGCAGCAATGAACAGAGAAACGACATTCCACATGTTTAAATCATTCTTTGGTTCAGACCATGAAGTAGAATAAAAATTAATCCCTTTTGAGTTAAAATGTTATGTTCCTTTCAAAATTAAATTGAATGGAGATACACAAAAACTTAGAAGGGATTTTTTATAGTTACATTACATGACAATATGATAGTGAGCTAATTTAAAACAAGTATTATATTATAATGACAAAAATGGTAAACACAGTGCATAATACTAAAATCCAATGCTTAGTTATGATAAACTAAAAATTAAATTAAAAGTAAGGATGACCGAATATGAATAAACCAATAGGTGTAATAGACTCTGGTGTCGGAGGTTTGACAGTAGCTAAAGAAATTATGCGTCAGTTGCCAAATGAGACGATTTATTACTTAGGTGATATTGGGCGATGTCCATATGGGCCAAGACCAGGAGAACAAGTAAAACAATATACAGTTGAAATCGCTCGTAAATTAATGGAATTTGATATAAAAATGCTCGTGATTGCTTGTAATACAGCAACTGCTGTAGCTTTAGAATATTTACAAAAGACCTTATCAATCCCAGTGATTGGCGTAATTGAACCAGGTGCTAGAACAGCAATAATGACCACTAGAAATCAAAATGTATTAGTACTAGGAACGGAAGGCACAATTAAATCTGAAGCATATCGTACGCATATTAAACGTATAAATCCACATGTAGAGGTACATGGCGTTGCCTGTCCAGGTTTTGTGCCACTTGTAGAACAAATGAGATATAGTGATCCAACAATTACAAGCATTGTCATTCATCAAACACTGAAACGTTGGCGTAATAGTGAGTCTGATACTGTCATTTTAGGATGTACTCACTATCCATTGCTCTATAAACCTATCTATGATTATTTTGGTGGTAAAAAGACTGTGATTTCGTCTGGATTAGAAACGGCTCGTGAAGTTAGTGCATTGCTAACATTTAGTAATGAACATGCAAGTTATACTGAACATCCAGATCATCGATTTTTTGCAACAGGTGATCCTACTCACATTACTAACATTATCAAAGAGTGGTTAAATTTATCTGTCAATGTGGAACGTATATCAGTGAATGACTAGGAGGATTTTTAATGAAAGAGATTGTTATTGCATCGAATAATCAAGGGAAAATAAATGACTTTAAAGTGATATTTCCAGATTACCACGTAATAGGTATTTCAGAACTAATACCAGATTTTGATGTGGAAGAAACAGGATCAACATTTGAAGAAAATGCTATATTAAAATCAGAAGCTGCTGCAAAAGCATTGAATAAAACGGTCATAGCTGATGACAGTGGACTAGAAGTTTTTGCATTAAATGGTGAGCCAGGTATATACTCTGCACGTTATGCTGGTGAAAATAAAAGCGATGAAGCAAATATTGAAAAATTATTAAATAAGCTTGGTAATACAACTGATCGTCGTGCGCAATTTGTTTGTGTCATAAGTATGAGTGGCCCTGATATGGAAACAAAAGTATTTAAAGGTACTATTTCAGGTGAAATTGCAGATGGGAAATATGGCGAAAATGGTTTCGGATATGATCCGATATTTTATGTACCGAAATTAGATAAAACTATGGCTCAACTTTCTAAAGAACAAAAAGGGCAAATTAGTCATAGACGAAATGCGATTAATTTACTTCAAGCTTTTCTTGAAGGTGATAAAAATGTCTAAATGGATTATTGTGAGTGATAACCATACTGAGTCAGGCGTTTTATATCAAATTTATGAAATGCACCCAGATGCAGATGTATATTTACATTTAGGAGATTCAGAATTCGCGTATGATGATACGGAACTTAGCTTATTTAATAGAGTAAAAGGCAATTGTGATTTTTACCCAGAATTTGAAAATGAAGCGGTCGCAAAATGTAATGACGTGAAAGCATTTTACACTCATGGACATTTATATCAAGTCAATCGAACAAGAGATTTATTAGCTGAAAAAGGACTTGAATTAGGTTGTTTGTTTGCATTTTATGGACATACACATGTGGCAAAATATGAGTATATTAATGGTGTTCATGTTATTAATCCTGGAAGTATATCTCAATCTAGAAGTTCAATGGAAGAAACATATGCTGAAGTTATTATTGATGATCAAACTTTACATGGCACCATCAATTTCAAAAATCGACATCACGAAACAATAAGTCATACTACTTTTTAAATAGAAAGTAGCTATGGCTTTTTTTAGTTTATAGATTGATTTAACTAGGAGGTCGTGACATGAATGTTTATTTAAAAGTATTTCTGACAATTTTATAAGATAACTGGAATGAATAACACATTTATGTTATGAAAAGAATTGTAATTTTGGGGAATGTGATTGTTGATGGTCCTATATGGTTGAATCATGTTGATTATTTGGTTAAAAGTGTATTGTTAAAAAGTATAAAATTAAGATTCCAAGAAGTCAGGAATTTTGAAATTTTAGTTAAAATCATGAATCGTATACATATTTAAAAGGATTTCTAAAGGCATAAATTATATCAATAATTTGATGTTTAAAATATGGAGTAGCAAAATTCTTGAAATTCAGAAATGTAGTGACACAAATATTAATGTTTAGTTAATAAATAGTTAATGTAGTTTTTTGTATCTGTCTATTATTATAAATATATACAAAATAAATATTTGAGGATAGGTGTTATTAATTATGAAAAAAGAATTTTATTGGGAAATCAATTTTAAGCATAGCTGCTATTAGTTTAACGGTATCAACGTTTGCCAGTGAATCTCATGCACAAACTAAAAACGCTGAAACTGTAAAAAAATATAACGAGTATCAAACAAACTTTAAAAAACAAGTAAATAAAAAAGTTGTGGATGCACAAAAAGCTGTAAACTTGTTCAAACGTACTAGAACTGTTGCAACACACCGTAAAGCACAAAGAGCTGTTAACTTAATTCATTTCCAACACAGCTATGAAAAGAAAAAATTACAAAGACAAATTGATCTAGTTTTAAAATATAATACTTTAAAATAATTGATAGAAGCCATGCTATAGAGTGTGGCTTTTTGCTATATTCAAAGGTATAATTAATTTATAATATTGCGTTCATTTGAATGGTGAGCTTATTGGGATAAATCATATAAATAATTACTTAAAAGTGAATACAATAGTTGTTTATGTTTTGAACAAGCGAGGTGGCTATTGTGAAAAGGAAATCGAATGTATTAACAATCATAAAAATTGTAACGGATCTAGTGGCAACCGTGTTAATCATACGTGCTTTATTAAACAGTCGTAAAGATGCTAAATAAATTGGAAGTTATTTAAAATAAAAAAGCACGCCAAAACGTTAGCATTGTTTTCTAACGTTTGGCGTACAACTATTTAATTCAGTATGTTAATTAATCCCAATAAATCGAGTCGATTTCACCGTTTTTAACAACTTTAATATTTTTTCTGTTCTCTTCTAAAGGACGAGTTAAGTCAAAAGTATAGTAATCTCTAGGACCACCATCTTTAATTCTGACAACTGCTTTCTTCACATCACCTTGGCTTAATTTTTTAACAATAAGGTACAGATCATTAACAGTTTCACCTTTGTAATAGTCTTGAGGTGGTATATTAATTAATTTATTAGCACGATCTTCATCTTTTTTGGCTTGGTCAGCTTCTTTTTTAGCGATTTCTAAACCTTTCCATTCATAACTAAAAGCATTTGCACTTTGTGCTGTTGTTAAAAGACCTGCAGCGATTACTGTAGATGCGATAATAGTTTTTGTGATATTTTTTTTCATAATAAGTTCTCCCTGTAAAATAAATTTGTACTTACTAATGCGAGTACACTGCTATTTTACAAACGGTTTCATGCATTTACCAGTTAACACTTCATTAATTAAAATTAAGTGCAAATTAATAAGGTTTAATGCAATCGAAAAAGAATAATGATGAATTTGATGGTATTATTTTTATTTGAGGTATTATTGAAATTGTTGATAGTATAATAATAGTAGTAAACGTCACTCAACTATGATTGAATGATTTTTATTGTTAAAACGATATTTGTATTTCTCTACATTTTGTTTGCAATATTGGGTAGACAAACACTCCAAATTGTTATCCATATAGTTTTTTGATAATTAATGTTTATAAAAAAAGAAATGACACATAGTAGAGAAGTAATTAATATGTATAATTTTACTTATAAAGAAATAAGAGATATATTCTAATTATGGTTGATATGTTATGATTAATATATAAGTTAAAAATTATACTATTTAGTTGAATTATGCATTTTCGAAGTAAGAATAATTCAACACTTACATTTTTAAATAGATAAAATAGTGTAAAATCACGTGCCAAGATTACTATAGAGTAGGCATTGAGTATTATTGGCAATCACTTAAGTGATTGTTATTTTTTCGTGGTCAATAATAAAGATATAAATAAATATATTGAGGTCAAACGATGATAATTAAAATTTTAACAATTCTATTACTACTTTGTATATTGAGCTATTTGGTTACAAATAGAAAGAAGCCTTTTCTGTTCTTAAAGACACTCTTTATGGGTGTGGTATTTATCTTTATAGGATATATTTCACTGGCAATATCTGCCGTAATTATTTATGGTATTATTCAATTTATCACAATTGATTTTGGTAGTTTTTTCTTAATGGGTATTATATTGATCTTGATTTCAAGTATATTCCAATTATTTATAGTTAGATTACTTTTTAGAAAAAAGAATGTCGATTTGACAGAGGTTGTCGTTTTAGAACATTTAATTCAATGGTTCTTAGTTTACTTTGCGATCTATCAAGCAGTAAATGAAAAAATGGACATTAATGATATTAATATCGACAATTTCCAATCTGTCTTTTTTGACGTGTCTAATTTGAATTTAGTAATTCTACCAACGTTAATCATTAGCTGGGTCACAATATTTAACTATAGAATGAGAAGTTACAAATAAAATCTATGAAATTATACCATCAGACACCAACATTTAAATGGTGTCTTTTTTGTTGTGTGGTTTTATTTTTGAAATTCGAAAAAGTAGAGGCGTGAATTTTTTGACTAGTGTATAAGTGCTGATGAGTCACAAGATAGATAACTATATTTTGTCTATATTATAAAGTGTTTATAGTTAATTAATAATTAGTTAATTTCAAAAGTTGTATAAATAGGATAACTTAATAAATGTAAGATAATAATTTGGAGGATAATTAACATGAAAAATAAATTGATAGCAAAATCTTTATTAACAATAGCGGCAATTGGTATCACTACAACTACAATTGCGTCAACAGCAGATGCGAGCGAAGGGTACGGTCCAAGAGAAAAGAAACCAGTGAGTATTAATCACAATATCGTAGAGTACAATGATGGTACTTTTAAATATCAATCTAGACCAAAATTTAACTCAACACCAAAATATATTAAATTCAAACATGACTATAATATTTTAGAATTTAACGATGGTACATTCGAATATGGTGCACGTCCACAATTTAATAAACCAGCAGCGAAAACTGATGCAACTATTAAAAAAGAACAAAAATTGATTCAAGCTCAAAATCTTGTGAGAGAATTTGAAAAAACACATACTGTCAGTGCACACAGAAAAGCACAAAAGGCAGTCAACTTAGTTTCGTTTGAATACAAAGTTAAGAAAATGGTCTTACAAGAGCGAATTGATAATGTATTAAAACAAGGATTAGTAAAATAAAACTTCAATCGTTGCTGTTATGTGGAAATAAATAATTAAATGTTATGTTAATTTTTATTAATGAAAAAAGTAATCTATTTAATGACAGGTTAATGTAATTGTCCTGAAATTGACTATATACTCAGTAAGTATCAATTTTAAGGAGAGTTTACAATGAAATTTAAAAAATATATATTAACAGGAACATTAGCATTACTTTTATCATCAACTGCGATAGCAACTATAGAAGGGAATAAAGCAGATGCAAGTAGTAAGAAAGACTATATAATTCAAAGTGAGTTTCATGATAAACGCATAGCAGAAGAATTAAGAACTTTACTTAACAAATCGAATGTATATGCATTAGCTGCAGGCAGCTTAAATCCATATTATAAACGTACGATTATGATGAATGAATATAGAGCTAAAGCGGCACTTAGGAGCAATAACTTCGCTAAAATGGCTGATGCTAAAGTTGCATTAGAAAAAATATACAAAGAAATTATAAATAGATAATAAATAAAACAGGTTGAGACAAAAAATGGTCTTAACCTGTTTTCAATTAGCAAATGTGATAAATTCTATATCAAATTACTTATGTATAATGAATGACATTTAAAAGTAGGGGAGACTAATATAAATACAATAGTTCCTAGGGTTACTCTCAAAATAACTATATCAATTATTTACTTTGCTCTCCTATTTTTTAAATTTGTACATGTTTAAACAATCAAAAGTGTACATTATTAAATTATCAGTTCTAGTTCTAGTGGTATATTGGTAGTAGTTGACTAAATGAAAATACGCATGTAACAAGTTTTTTCAATACTCGTGGGGCCCCAACACAGAGAATTTCGAAAAGAAATTCTACAAACAATGAAAGTTGGGGTGGGCCCCAACAGAGAGAAATTGGATCACCAATTTCAACAGACAATGAAAGTTGGCGGGGCCCCAACACAGAAGCTGGCGAAAAGTCAGCTTACAAAAATGTGCAAGTTGGGGAAACGGGCCCCAAACATAAAGAAATACTTTTTCTTTAGAAATTAGTATTTCTTATGAATGAGTTTTACTCATGTATTCATTTTTTAAGTACACATTAGCTACAGCAAATGATAAAGAACCACTACATAATAAATCATTAGTGGTTCTTTATCATTTCTATCTCACTCTTTTACTGGAAGAAAAAGTTTACGTTTGTAGAACATGCCACAATACCAAAAATAATTAAGAAAAATAAGACGATAAGCATGATGACACTTTTCAAACAACCTCTATCAGTTTCTTTCGATTTTCTTTGTTGAACCTTTTTATAATCTTCAAGTAGTTTTGTCGCTTTTTTATTTATATGTTTATTCATGATGTTGACTCCTTATAATATATGTTTAATTCATTAAAATAGTTGAAAACATGACTTGAAATAAAGATATAAAGCTAAAGTAAGGATGTTCAATTGTTTCATATTTTATGAAAGTATAACGTTAAATATGTTAATTTGATGATGATATTTGCTTTTTATTTTCCAAATGGAATTTCCTTAAACTGATGCATTAAAATATTAATGAAGCACTAGAATACATAAATGAATAGTAATGGTGCACAGTATAGAATAATTAAGGCTATATTAAGTATAAATATCGTTAACTGTAAGCTATCTTTAGTTTTAATATAAACTATTAGGATAATCGACGTAAGAAGAATCATATATATTAATGATGAAGAAGTCCATACAAAATCCGCATCATTTGTTGTTAATAATGGGACTATAATTAATCCGAAATTAATCATGCATGCTATATATACTATAATGTTATACACAATGTTAATTTTTGTTCACCACCTTATACTTCTATTTTAAAAACTTCTTTATAATGATATATTGTTTAAAGTTGAAATAATTAGATTATCTAATTTTCATTTGCTTTACATGTAAAAGGCTATATATAGTATGCTCTTTATGATTCTAAATGCTTTTTAATATTTAATGCTCATCAACATTTGGATTTTGAATATTCAATTCAAAAACTTTATTAGCTACGTCAATTGTAAAATCAGAACCATAGTTGACATGAGCTACTTTTAATTTTCCATCTAAATAATAGATTGCGATTGCAACATCGTAAAATTCGTCAATGACAAATAAACTCTTTTCGTTTGCTACAACCTCATGCTCTCCTGAGTATACAACGTTAATTTCCCAATCATTAAAAGCCATTTGTTAACCTCCTTGAACATTTAAATTGATTCAACTTAAGTTTAACTTATTCATACAACTTCGTACAATATCTAGATGAAAATTAATTGTATTTCTAGAAATCTTTTTCAATTATATGTACTAATTATACTTTTAAATTTCTTATTTCAGTATAGTTTTAAAACGATTTTAAAATAATTCTGCAAATATATTAACACATAATGTGTTCAAAAAGTTTTGAACAATTTCAAAACTTTTATATAAAGGGTTTGACAACATGGAATTCAAATATCTTATTTTAAAAATCACCTCATATAGCGTCATGTTTAGTCTAACTTTTAAGTCAGGAAAGCAAATCAAGTAGATAGTTTAAATTAAAAATATCATAAGTTAATTAAACTAAATTCAGTATAAAAATTAGCCGAAAAACATCATTTCTGAAGTTATCGGCTAAAGTTATAAATTATATTTATTTGTACATGAACAAATAATTTACATTAATTTGTCATTTCTTCTTTTTCCCAATCGATTTTATATCTTTCTGAAGAACGATCTGTCCATTTATCTTTAGTATTGGTACCTTTCCAATTTGTTGAAGTCCAATGCAATTGGTAGTCATCACGAACTCGTTCGTATATTACATCTATATTTGTTTGTTGTTTGGATGCTTTTCTATCCATAGTAATAACTGTAGCGAAGTCTGGTGAAAAACCTGAAGATAATAGAGAACTTGCTTTGTTAGGATCAAGAAAGTTATCTGCTGCTTTCATAGAGCCATTTCTAGTTTTCATGAAAAGTTGATTGCCATATACCGGGTTCCAAGAATCTCTATCATATGGTCCCCAATTTTGATTCACCATATTGTTAAATATCACTTTCCAGCCTACTTTTTTATCAGTTGGGCTCTCTAAAATTGTTTTGAAATCCGGTTGAACATATTTGAGTGTATGACCAATCGAAACATTTGCACCAATAAGGCCACCAATTTTTCCTGTATCATCACCAGTAACATTACCGTTGAATCCATAAGTTAAAGTACTCATATACTCTTTTGTATCAATCGAATTTCTTGGATAGTAATCAGATATTTGAGCTACTTCATTATCAGGTAGTTGCAACTGTACCTTAAAGGCTGAAGGCCAGGCTAAACCACTTTTGTTAGCACCTTCTTCGCTATAAACTCTATATTGACCAGCAATGGTACCTTTCGTTCTAATAACTAGCAGTTTTTTATTGTGATTTTTATCATCGATAAAACTATAAAATACTTTTTTGTGCATGCCATTTTCTTTATCATAAGTGACTAAATCACCTGTTTTTACTGTAGTATTGCTTCCAATATCTGTAGTACCGGTTTTAATATTAATATCAGAATCTGCGGCATTAGCGACAGGATTCATTAATATGGAACCTAGCAATAATGTTGTTGTTACTGAGCTGACTATACGTGTTTTCATTTTCATCATCCTTCTATTTTTTAAAACGATTTGAGGAAACAATAATCAATATGTCAATTTAGAATATTGCAGTTGAGACATATCAAATATTTATAATCGTTTATATTAGTATATTTAATGTAGCAACTGATAAATTACTGAGTGATGATGAGTGATTATTTTAAGAATATGTTTTTAACTTTTATTTAAAATTTGAAAGGAAGCATTTCAATTTCGAGGGTTAGTCAAAGTTGAATAAATTCTTTATGAAACAAGGAAAAGACATAGCTAATTTTATTGATTAATTTCTTTAAAACTAATGATTTGTTTGATTTAAAAATGTAATCGATTACAATATAAAAATACAAATATCTTAGAATTAAATCAATTAATTAACTATTAAATAAAAATTAACTATATATTAACTACTGTAAATTAATAAATAGAAATAGAGAAAAAGGGTATTAATCATGTTTGGAATTTCGTCGGGAATAAATTTTGCCGATACATAGAAATATCTAATAGATAACGAAAAAGTATCGTATGTATTTTTAATATAGTGTAAAATATTATATGTAAAATAAAATGTAGGTTTTTAGTTAGAGGCGTTATAAGGAAATTTTGAGTATAGGTTAGCTTTTAATTATGAATCTTATTGAAATTTGATTAATAAAAATATGATAGGGGATTAAAATGAAACTATTTTATATCGTATTACTTATTATTATATGGCTGAATATATTTTTAGGAAATGAAATCATCCATACACTGACTGTTTTAATAACAACATTGTATATTGTTAATTCAAGAAAGGGGATTAAAAATGACAGAGTTGAATAATATTATAAACTCTCTTCAATCTTTGTTTGAGTCTGAATCAGGCTATAAAATTTCGAAAAATTCAGGAGTTCCATATCAAACAGTACAAGATTTAAGAAATGGGAAAACCAAACTAGAAGATGCTAGATTTAGAACGATTATTAAACTTTATAGTTACTATGTCTCATTAAAAGAACACTAATCATGGGACAATAAAGTATTGCTAAAATAATTGAATCATTAAATGAAGGAATAGAGCCTAAGACATAATAAATGAACTGCACCCAGTCTAGT
>NZ_JAFEPJ010000002.1:231597-237276 GCF_016893255.1 Staphylococcus sp. GDB20D11A | reverse complement strand
AGTGGAAGTACGGGATTGACTAAATCACTCGTAATTGCACCTACAAGTACAGATAGGGAGAGTACCATCATTAAGAGCCTAGTAGAACCCCTTTTTTCAGATTGAATCATTTCTTTAGATTTACTATCCTTTTTCATTTTATTTCCTCCTAAAATATATTGTGATTTTAGGAGGCTAAATCCACTGCTTTCACCATAAACCTCACCTCATAATCATTTATATTGTAAAACCCAATCAACTAACTCACCATATTTCTACAGCATGATTAAAGATTCGGTTCTCCAAACTAACTGAACTGATCAAACAAAAAAAGGCACCAGTTTAACAACCGGTGCCTAATCATTCGTATGCATTTTTACAAATGCAATAGATTCATAAATTTTTGCCCATTATATAAAAGGAGGCAAAAATTTTTCCGGTAGTGATTTCCATTTTTTGTTTTTGTAAAAAAGGACATACTGATCCCGTTGTACCTAAATCCCCTGAAACTTTTACATGCTTTCTAAACTCGACATTAATGAAATCAATTCCCATAAATTTTTGCCTCCTTTCTCATATTGTGATAATAACACAATAATAATTGATGAAAAAGAAATAATCAACCCTACTTTTTTGAAAACCAATTTAAAGCTTTACTACTTTTACTTACATAATAAAGGCAGGTGCAGTATAAACTTTTTTAAATATGTCTACTTTAACGAGCAGGTAGCGTCAGTTAAAGATGATAATTTAAGATCGAAATCATATTATAGATATTCCGAAATTGGGCGTGATTGTTGCAGGTCAAAAGCCTAATTCCTCGATAAAATAAAAAGGAGTTACTTTTTTTATTTGTGGTACATTCTTATGACCGTAATCAATTGTCATCTCATAATTACATTGTATTTTTTCTTTTGATTTAATGCGTTAAATATATGTCCTTAAAGTAAAAACATTGATGTTAATGGATTTTTAGTAATTTACTCTTGATAATAAGCTACGCCCTCACAAGAAGATATCATAACAACAATGAGGTTGAAGGAGTGTGGTTTGATTTTAGGGATAGATTTATTAGATCATATTATAATCGGTGATAATAGATTTACGAGTCTTGTAGAAGCGGGTTACTTTGATGAAAATGATTGAAGTTGATAGAATTAATGACGTATCTTGTGTATAATACCTACGAAGTACTTTCATTGGAGGAAAAATAGTGACTCTATTTATTATTATCGGGGTTCTCGTGCCAATGGTTTATACCATGCAGTTAAATATTAAAAATGAACCTGTAACAAAGCGCAATCTATTAATAACATTAGCTTTATCTACGTTAGGTATTTTAGTAACGGCGTTAGCAGGTGTGATTGTAACGAAACAAGCTTTTCCTTTATTAAGTGTAGCAATTGGCTCAATTTTTACTGGAATCGTTTGGGGCCTTTTACTAAGTGGTAGCTATGCGCTGATACGATTTTTATCTAACGCATTTGGGCGTAAGTAATAGTAATCTGTTCATCAAGTAGTATCCGTGCTTGAAAACAAATTAAAACTCCTAATGTGGAACTAGTTAAAAAATTCTAAACTAGTACATTAGGAGTTTTGTTATGCAGAATAAATTTAATTGTTAAATTGAAAGTGTGGTAAAAACCCACTATTTATTTGAAAAAAATCGAGCAACCATATTAAACCTTGATATCCTAAGTAAATACATAATAAAACAAGTCCGACATAAATTAAAAATCGCAAAATAGAAAGTCCAACTCTAAAAAGGAGGATGACTAATAGTGCTATTAAAATAATTGTTAGTATACTCAATGCTACAAACCTCCTCATACGCTTTTAAATCATAACAAAATTATAAGCTATTTTAAATGAACGTGCATCAGTCCTAAGATATATCATGATTAAGGCTGAAGACTGAGGAAAATATACATAATAAAATATATAATTAGATGAAGACACTGGAGGCGAACTATGAGATTGATATTTAGTATGATTAAAAACATTATAGCAGTAATAGCAATTGTGATAATTGTTTATATCGCCTTGAAATACGCACCTTTTTTAAAAGAACAAGATTGGAATCCTGTAAATCACGATAATGATCAAACAAATCAAGTTACGCAACCCACTAATGATGCCCAACATGTTTATGTAAGTGGTGAGAAATATTCATTAAAAGAAAATGATTTAATAAAGAATGTACCATTAAGCCAAATTAAAAATGTATTTAAAATGATAGATAAACAAGAGTTTATGGCTGTGTCTGGAATGAATCGCATGGCTTATAATGATCAATATATTATAGGTCAAAGAGGAGACGAATTTATTCTTTATAAATTTGGAGATGAGTCAATGCGTGTTTACAATACTGAATTTGAAATGCAACAAGACTTAAATGAATTAGGGCAAAATTTACAACTAAAACCTGAAAATGCTTATCAATAGGAAATTATTGCATAAGAAATATATTTTAGTTATCCTGTCACTAGAATAAATTTAAAAGGTTGGTGTAGTTCAAATGGCAGAACAATCAAAACAGAAACAAGCTAATGAACAACAAAAGGCCCAGAACTTATTCGCACGTTGGAGACAACTTCAGAATTCGAACAGTGAATCCTCGAACGATACAAACAGATAATTTTAAAATTTAAATCGATTATTTAAACTACTAGTGACTGGAATGTTTGCTAGTAGTTTTTTGTTTTTAAAATGCCACAAATATTTTACGGAGTTGTTCATTTTCAAAGTAATTCGTAGTTAGTGCTTTATTTCATAATGGGAGTAATATAAAATAGAAAAGGATATATAATATTTTGACATAATAGAGGTGTTCTGGGTGCTTAAGTTTTTTAAAAATAACAAATTAATTGTTGTTTTATGTGCAATTATCGTTTTTATTGCATTAATTGGGCTGTCCATACGTTCACAATCTCAATCACCTCCTGAACAATATATAGGTGATTCTGTGTCTTTTGGACAACGAGTTGTGAGTTATCCAGTTAATTTTGTTGCTGGTACGATTGGGGACTTTTTTAAAAAAGGAGATTCTAAAGAAGCTAAAAATAAGATTAGCCAGTTAGAATCTAAGAACCAACAATTAGAAGCGGAAAATGAAAAATTAAAAAAAGAGCTTGATTTAAAAGATATTTCAAAATTTGATCCTATTTCTACTACGGTTTTAGCAAGAAATCCGGATCAGTGGATGAATACAATTGTAATTGATAAGGGATCCAAATCAGGTATAACTTCAAATATGGCTGTGATGACATCACAAGGTTTTGTTGGAAGAGTTACTAAAGTTAATAAATTTTCTTCACAAGTTGATTTAATCTCAACTAATACACGTGCGGGTAAATTATCTGTAAATATACAACACGGTTCTAAAAATATATTTGGCTTAATTGATCGTTATGATGAAAAGAACTCAGAACTTGTAATTAGTGATATTAATAATAGAGATAATATCTCAAAAGGTGATAAAGTCGTTACAAGTGGATTAGCTGATCAACTACCAAGTAATTTATATATAGGCGAAGTGACTAAGGTTCAAAATGATCAATACGGCTTAGCTAAAGAAGTTAGGGTTAAGACTGGTGCAGACTTAACAGATTTGAGCCATGTTTATGTTGCAAAAAGAGATCCTAAAACAATTCCTGATGATGAAAGCAGGGATAAATAATGCGTACACTGTATTATTTTTTGATAGGTATTTTATTATTTTATATAGATACTGCAATTGGGCTTCTTATTCCAATGCACATAGGTAAGTTTGAACTTGTATTTGTACCACACCTTACATTTATGTATATTTTAATGATGGTAGTGTATCGCGGCTTTGGCGTATCATTATTGCTCAGCATTTTTTTAGGCGTAATGACTGATGTATACTTTGGTAGTATTTATGGAGTGTACTTATTTGGCTATATATTGTTTTTAGCACTTATAGATCGATTCTTTAAAATTTTTTACAAAGATCATTCGATGTTATTCATTATTATATTAGCTAGCACCTTATTATTAGAAGTCTATGTGGCATTAATATACGGTATGTTAGGATTCATTCAATTTGATATTATTCATTTTGTAGTCTTTAGATTATTGCCAACATTAATTATGAATTTTGTACTGTTGATCATGCTTTATCCGTTGATTATAAAGTTCCTTAAAAAAACAAACAATGACATTGACATGAAACGCCGTCAATGGTAAGATGCAATAGTTGAGTAGTTATAAGTAGCTACATACAACCGCTCAAATATAGGTTCAAGAACATTTTTAATGAAGAAAGCGATTGTCCCACAGAGTGCAAACGCATGACTCATTTACGGAAGTTATTGAAAGAAAGCGATTGTCAATCAAGGCGTTGAAGGAAGAAACGAGAAGAGTTTATCTTTATAAATGACTCGAGTTGCGACCGAAACAACGTAGAGTGCAAACGCTTGACTCAATAACGAAATGTCACCTATGTATGGCGTGACTTATTATACAGGAGGTGCAAAGTATGTTTGCTATTATTGAAACAGGTGGAAAACAAATCAAAGTAGAAGAAGGTCAAGAAATCTTCGTTGAAAAATTAGACGTAAACGAAGGAGATACTTTTACATTTGATAAAGTATTATTTGTAGGTGGAGATTCAGTTAAAGTTGGAGCGCCAACAGTTGAAGGTGCAACAGTTACTGCTACTGTTAATAAACAAGGTCGCGGTAAAAAAATCACTGTATTCACATACAAACGTCGTAAAAATTCAAAACGTAAAAAAGGCCATCGTCAACCATACACTAAATTAACAATCGATAAAATCAACGCGTAATTATTATGATTACTGTTGATATTACAGTTAATGATGAAGGCAAA
Source organism: Staphylococcus sp. GDB20D11A (assembly GCF_016893255.1). Taxonomy (NCBI): domain Bacteria; kingdom Bacillati; phylum Bacillota; class Bacilli; order Caryophanales; family Staphylococcaceae; genus Staphylococcus; species Staphylococcus sp. GDB20D11A. The sequence goes on along the minus strand of NZ_JAFEPJ010000002.1, from coordinate 232,443 downwards.
GTAACAGACGTTATTATGGATGGCCATGCTGACCATGGTGAATATGGTCATGATATCGTTTGTGCTGGAGCTTCAGCTGTATTGTTTGGTAGTGTTAATGCGATTATAGGATTGACATCTGAGAGACCAGATATCAATTATGACGACAATGGTGGTCATTTTCATATAAGAAGCGTTGATACAAATAACGATGAAGCGCAACTAATTCTTCAAACAATGCTTGTGTCTTTACAAACTATTGAAGAAGAATATAATGAGAATATTAGATTAAATTATAAGTGAGGTGCATTCCGATGTTAAAATTAAACTTACAATTCTTCGCATCTAAAAAAGGGGTAAGTTCTACAAAAAACGGACGTGACTCTGAATCAAAACGCTTAGGTGCTAAACGTGCTGACGGTCAATTCGTAACAGGTGGTTCAATTTTATATCGCCAACGTGGTACTAAAATTTACCCTGGTGAAAATGTAGGTCGTGGTGGCGATGATACATTATTCGCTAAAATCGACGGCGTTGTTAAATTCGAACGTAAAGGTCGCGACAAAAAACAAGTTTCTGTATATGCAGTAGCTGAATAATTTTGTCTAGTTAACACCAGAAGTGAATCTTCTGGTGTTTTTTACTTTTTATAAAACGTTTTTCATTATTATTTTCATTTTGTTATTAAAAAATGGGGATTTTAGACGTTATACTAAATGTGCAACTGCATAAGAGCCCCTAATTATTTACAATATATAAGGGGGCTAAAAGGAATACAGTTCCAGTATAAAAAGCAAAAAAGTATCATATTTGGTACTTGGAAATATCAGTAATTTGAGTAAAGTGAACTTAAAAGCAACTGCATAA
>NZ_JAFEPJ010000002.1:231456-231589 GCF_016893255.1 Staphylococcus sp. GDB20D11A | reverse complement strand
CCCCTAATTATTTACAATATATAAGGGGACAAAGGAATACAGTTGCAGTATAAAAAGCAAAAAAGTATCATATTTGGTACTCGGAAATATCAGCAATTTGAGTAAAGTGAATTTAAAAGCAACTGCATAAGAG
>NZ_JAFEPJ010000002.1:0-231447 GCF_016893255.1 Staphylococcus sp. GDB20D11A | reverse complement strand
AAGAGCCCCTAATTATTTACATTATAAGGGGCTAAGGAATACAGTTGCAGTATAAAAAGCAAAAAAGTATCATATTTGGTACTCGGAAATTTCAGCAATTTGAGTAAAGTAAACTTAAAAGCAACTGCATAANNCCCCTAATTATTTACAATATAAGGGGCTCTAATATGCTATAATTATTGGGAAAATGAAAATTATATGTAAAAGAGGTGAGATATATGTTTGTCGATCAAGTCAAAATATCTCTTAAAGCCGGTGATGGTGGTAATGGTATTACCGCATACAGAAGAGAAAAATATGTACCATTTGGTGGACCAGCTGGCGGTGACGGTGGTAAAGGTGCTTCAGTCGTATTTGAAGTGGATGAAGGTTTAAGAACGTTATTAGATTTTAGGTATCAACGTCATTTTAAAGCAAGCAAAGGTGAAAATGGCCAAAGTAGTAATATGCATGGTAAAAATGCGGAAGATTTAGTATTAAAAGTTCCACCTGGCACAATTATTAAAAATGTTGAAACAGACGAAGTGTTAGCAGATCTTGTTGAAGATGGTCAAAGAGCTGTAGTAGCGAAGGGCGGTCGAGGTGGACGAGGTAATTCACGTTTTGCAACGCCTAGAAACCCTGCACCTGACTTCAGTGAAAAAGGTGAACCAGGTGAGGAATTAGATGTATCTTTAGAATTGAAATTATTAGCTGATGTAGGATTAGTAGGCTTCCCTAGTGTGGGTAAATCGACTTTATTATCTATCGTTTCAAAAGCTAAGCCTAAAATTGGGGCATATCATTTTACAACGATTAAACCAAATCTAGGTGTTGTTTCAACACCTGATCAACGAAGTTTTGTTATGGCAGATTTACCAGGTTTAATTGAAGGTGCATCTGATGGCGTTGGATTAGGACATCAATTTTTAAGACATGTAGAGAGAACAAAAGTTATTGTTCACATGATTGATATGAGTGGTTCTGAAGGTAGAGAACCTATTGAAGATTATAAAGTCATTAATCAAGAATTAGCCGCGTACGAGCAACGTTTAGAAGATAGACCTCAAATCGTAGTAGCTAACAAGATGGATTTACCTGAATCACAAGATAATTTAATCTTATTTAAAGAAGAAATTGGCGAAGATGTGCCAGTTATTCCAGTTTCAACAATAACGCGTGATAATATTGATCAATTATTATATGCAATAGCAGATAAATTAGAAGAATATAAAGATGTTGACTTCACAGTTGAAGAAGAGGAGTCGGTTGGCATTAACCGAGTATTATATAAACATACACCGTCACAAGATAAATTTACAATTTCAAGAGATGATGATGGTGCTTATGTGGTAAGTGGTAATGCTATTGAAAGAATGTTTAAAATGACTGACTTTAACAGTGATCCAGCAGTACGTCGATTTGCTCGTCAAATGCGTTCGATGGGTATTGATGATGCGCTTAGAGAACGTGGTTGTAAAAATGGTGATATCGTTAGAATTCTTGGCGGAGAATTTGAATTCGTTGAATAGGAGCGTAACATGATGGACAATAAAGATTATAAAAAGTTTTATTTAATTAGAGAAGATGTCTTGCCTGAATCCGTGGTTAAAACATTGAAGATTAAAGATGCCTTAAAAAGTGATCCGACATTGTCCATTTATGATGCCGTTAAACAGTTTGATCTATCTAGAAGTGCTTTTTATAAATATAGAGAAACGATATTTCCAGTAGACGATAAAATGCTTGACCATCGAGAATTTACATTAATTTTATATGTAACTGATATTGTGGGTATGTTGGCACGTGTACTAGATGTTATATCAAAGTTAGAACTATCTGTATTAACGATTCATCAAAGTATTCCAATGGAAGAAAAAGCAACAATAACATTATCACTGAATGCTAAATCTAAAGAAACTTCAGTAGAAGATGTTATTGGCGCTTTGAGAAATTTAGATTATGTATCAAAAGTAGAATTAATTAGTATGAGTATGTAAGGATGTGCCTATAATGTACGCGTATGTCAAAGGTAAGTTAACACATTTATATCCTACACACGTAGTTGTTGAAACTGCTGGTGTTGGTTATGAAATTCAAACACCAAATTCTTATCGTTTTCAAAAGCATCTAGATCATGAAGTTTTAATACATACATCTTTAATTGTTCGTGAAGATGCACAATTATTGTATGGATTTAGTAGTGAAGAAGAGAAAGATATGTTCTTGAGTTTAATTAAAGTTACTGGTATTGGTCCGAAATCAGCTTTAGCTATTTTAGCGACAAGTACGCCTAATGAAGTAAAACGTGCCATTGAAAATGAAAATGATACGTATTTAACTAAATTCCCAGGAATTGGTAAGAAAACGGCAAGACAGATTGTCTTAGATTTAAAAGGTAAAGTGAAAATCACTGAAGAAGATAGCGATTCATTATTACAAGTAGACGCTACATCGACGGTGCAAGATCAATTCGTGCAAGAAGCAATGTTAGCGTTAGAAGCATTAGGTTATTCTAAACGAGAGCTTGCAAAAGTTGAGAAAACGTTAAATAAAAATAAATATGACTCAGTTGATGAAGCTGTTAAGGCAGGTCTTCAATTAGTTGTATCTTAATTTTAAATAGATTAATAGGGGAAGTGTTGTCATGAATGAGCGTATGGTTGATCAATCAATGCATAGTGAAGAAACTGATTTCGAATTGTCGCTTAGACCTACGAGATTACGACAATATATTGGTCAAAATTCAATAAAAAGTAATTTAGAAGTATTTATTAAAGCGGCTAAACTTCGTCATGAACCATTAGATCATGTATTGCTTTTTGGCCCCCCCGGATTAGGTAAGACAACATTATCTAATATCATTGCCAATGAAATGGAAGTTAATATACGTACAGTATCAGGGCCTTCATTAGAAAGACCTGGTGATTTGGCTGCAATTTTATCAGGGCTTCAACCTGGAGATGTTTTGTTTATTGATGAAATACACAGACTGAGTAGTGTTGTTGAAGAAGTGTTATACCCTGCAATGGAAGATTTCTTTTTAGATATTATCATTGGTAAAGGCGATGAGGCTAGAAGTATCCGAATCGACTTACCTCCATTCACTTTGGTAGGTGCAACAACGCGAGCTGGTAGCTTAACAGGTCCACTAAGGGATCGATTTGGTGTGCACTTAAGATTAGAATATTATAATGAATCAGATTTAAAAGAAATCATTATTAGAACAGCTGAGGTTTTAGGCACAGGAATTGATGAAGAAAGTGCCATTGAACTTGCTAAACGTTCTAGAGGGACTCCAAGAGTAGCAAATCGACTATTGAAACGGGTAAGAGACTTCCAGCAAGTGAATGAAGATGAACAAATATACATTGAAACAACAAAGCACGCATTAGGTTTACTTCAAGTTGATCAACACGGACTAGATTACATTGATCATAAAATGATGAACTGTATTATTAAGCAGTATAATGGTGGACCTGTTGGTTTAGATACGATTGCCGTAACAATTGGCGAAGAACGTATTACAATTGAGGACGTTTATGAGCCATTTCTTATTCAGAAAGGCTTTTTAGAACGTACGCCACGTGGCAGAAAAGCAACACCATTAGCTTATGAACATTTTGCAAAGTCGAATGAGGAGAGAGAATAACGTGAATATTGAAGAATTTGACTATGACTTACCAGAATCATTAATTGCTCAAACGCCTTTAAAAGATCGTGATCATAGTCGTTTATTAGTCATGGATAGAGAAACTGGTGAAATGAAACATTTACATTTCAAAGATATCATTGAGTATTTTAGACCTGGTGATACATTAGTGCTTAACGATACGCGAGTAATGCCAGCTAGACTTTTTGGTTTGAAAGAAGAAACTGGTGCAAAAGTTGAAATGTTAATGCTAACTCAAATTGAAGGTAATGATTGGGAAGTCTTACTGAAACCAGCTAAGCGTATTAAAGTTGGTAATAAATTGAATTTTGGTAATGGCAAAATTATAGCTGAATGCATAAAAGAAATGGATCAAGGTGGACGCATCATGCGTTTACATTATGAAGGTATTTTACAAGAAAGATTAGATGAATTAGGGGAAATGCCACTGCCACCATACATCAAAGAACGTTTAGATGATCCAGATCGTTATCAAACAGTTTACGCTAAAGAAAGTGGTTCAGCGGCAGCACCAACAGCAGGATTACATTTTACTGATGAGTTATTAACTGAAATTAAAAATAAAGGTGTTAATATCGCATTTGTTACATTACATGTTGGATTAGGTACGTTTAGACCGGTGAGCGTCGACGATGTGAATGACCACGAAATGCATAGTGAATATTATCAAATGGCACAAGAAACAGCTGATTTATTAAATGATACTAAGTCCAAAGGACATCGTATTATATCAGTTGGTACAACTTCAACACGTACACTTGAAACAATTCGACGCGATCATGATAAATTTGTTGAAACGAGTGGCTGGACTAATATATTTATTTATCCAGGATTTGATTTTAAAGCAATTGATGGCCAGATTACTAATTTTCATTTACCAAAATCAACATTAGTTATGCTAGTATCAGCGTTTAGTACTCGTGAAAATGTTCTGAATGCTTATAAAACGGCAGTAAATTTAGAATATAGATTCTTTAGTTTTGGCGATGCAATGTTAATTATATAAAAAGAATGTGAGGATTTTGAATATGCCTGCAGTAACATACGAACACATTAAAACTTGTAAACAATCAGGTGCGCGTTTAGGTATCGTGCACACACCACACGGTTCATTTGAAACACCTATGTTTATGCCAGTTGGTACTAAAGCAACCGTTAAAACAATGAGTCCAGAAGAGTTAAGACAAATTGAAGCAAAAATCATTTTGGGCAACACATATCATTTGTGGTTACAACCCGGAAATGATATTATCAAACACGCTGGGGGATTACATAAATTCATGAATTGGGATGGTCCGATTCTAACAGATTCAGGCGGTTTCCAAGTGTTTAGTTTAAGTAATTTACGTAAAATTACAGAAGAAGGCGTGGAATTTAGACATCATACTAATGGGTCTAAATTATTTTTGAGTCCTGAGAAATCAATGCAAATTCAAAATGATTTAGGTTCTGATATTATGATGGCATTTGATGAATGTCCACCGATGCCTGCTGAATATGATTATGTAAAAAAATCTATTGAACGTACAACACGTTGGGCGAAAAGATGTCTAGATGCACACCAAAGACCTGAAGATCAAGCATTGTTCGGCATTATACAAGGTGGCGAATATGAAGATTTAAGAGAACAAAGTGCAAAGGATTTAGTAGAATTAGATTTTCCTGGTTATGCAATCGGCGGTTTGTCAGTTGGTGAACCTAAACCGGTTATGTATAAAATGGTTGAACATACAGAGCAGTTTATGCCTAAAGATAAACCAAGATATTTAATGGGTGTAGGATCTCCAGATGCGTTAATCGAATGTAGTATTCGCGGCATGGATATGTTTGATTGTGTCTTACCGACACGTATTGCCAGAAATGGTACTTGTATGACATCGCAAGGTCGTTTAGTTATTAAAAATGCAAAATTTGCAGATGATTTAAGACCGTTAGATGAGAATTGTGACTGTTATACATGTCAAAACTACTCAAGAGCGTATATACGTCATTTAATCAAGGCAGAGGAAACTTTTGGTATTCGTCTTACTACTATTCATAATTTACATTTTCTGCTAAAATTAATGGAAGATATAAGACAAGCCATTCGAGAAGATCGTCTTTTAGATTTCAAAGAAGAATTCTTCGAGCAATATGGATTAAATGTTGAGAACCCAAAAAACTTTTAAGCAAGAGGAGCGTATAAAATGCAATTTTCATTACTAATATATATAGTCGTAATTTTTGCGGTTATGTATTTCTTGATGATCAGACCACAACAAAAACGTGCGAAACAGCATCGTGAGTTGATTAATAACATTCAATCTGGTCAAAGAATTACAACTATTGGTGGTATTAAAGGTACTGTTAAAGCAGTAGATGAAACAACTGTTGTTATTACAGTTAATGGTCATGGTACTGAATTAACTTTCGAAAAACCTGCTATTAAACAAGTTGACCCTTCATAACAAGAAGTGGTATTAAAAAGGATGAAACGAATAGCGTTTCATCCTTTTTAAGTTATAAGTAGTATGTAGAATAGCTTATTTTTATTCCAAAAAAAGAAATTGTGATACATAATAATTGTTAAATTTAAATTAAATATATCTATGACTATTTTTACTCCCTGCTCTAGTATGTTAATATGTATAAGGCTAATAAATTTTGTAAGAAAGATTTAACTTGCGTTATAAAATAGTATTCAAGTATTCTAAATACATACGTAAATAATGAGGTGTTCATGTGAAGAAAAGTAGTAGAATAATTGCGTTCTTGCTTTTAGTCGTATTGTTGTTTGCCGGAATGGCTGCAACTTATAAAAGTGTTATAAAGAATGTCAATTTAGGACTTGATTTGCAAGGTGGATTTGAGGTGCTTTATCAAGTCGATCCTTTAAATAAAGGCGACAAAATAGATAAAAAAGCCTTACAATCAACAGCGCAAACATTAGAAAATCGTGTTAACGTTTTAGGTGTTTCCGAACCTAAAATTCAAGTTGAAGAACCTAATAGAATTAGAGTTCAACTTGCTGGTGTAACAGACCAGAATGAAGCACGTAAAATTTTATCTTCTCAAGCTAATTTAACAATTCGCGATGCAGAAGATAAAGTAAAATTAAGCGGTTCTGATATTAAACAGGGATCTGCCAAACAAGAATTTAAACAGGAAACAAACCAGCCTACAGTTACTTTTAAAGTAAAAGACAAAAACAAATTTAAAAAAGTAACGGAAGAAATCTCTAAGAAACGTGATAATGTCATGGTTGTTTGGTTAGATTTCAAAAAAGGTGACAGCTATAAAAAAGAAGCACAAAAGAAAAACCCTAAATTTATTTCTGCAGCAAGTGTTGATCAACCAATCAATTCTGATAGCGTAGAAATCTCTGGTGGATTTAAAGGACAAGAAGGCGTTAAAAAAGCAAAACAAATCGCCGAATTGTTAAATGCAGGTTCTTTACCAGTTGACTTGAAAGAAATTTATTCAAACTCAGTAGGTGCCCAATTTGGTCAAGATGCATTAGATAAAACTGTGTTTGCATCGTTTATTGGTGTAGCATTAATTTATTTATTCATGCTTGGATTCTACCGCTTACCTGGTTTAGTAGCGATTATTGCATTGACAACTTATATCTATCTAACGTTAGTAGCGTTTAATTTCATTTCTGGGGTTCTAACTTTACCAGGATTAGCGGCGTTGGTATTAGGTGTAGGTATGGCTGTAGATGCCAATATTATCATGTATGAGCGTATTAAGGATGAACTTCGAATAGGTAGAACGATAAAGCAAGCCTTTACTAAAGCAAACAAAAGTTCGTTCTTAACAATTTTTGATTCTAACTTAACAACAGTTATCGCCGCAGCAGTATTATTCTTCTTCGGTGAAAGTTCAGTTAAAGGTTTCGCGACAATGTTATTATTAGGTATTCTAATGATCTTTGTTACAGCCGTGTTCTTATCAAGATTCTTATTATCATTACTTGTTTCATCAAATATATTCAAAAATCAATTTTGGTTATTTGGTGTTAAAAAGAATAAACGACATGATATTAATGAAGGTGTAGATGTTCATGATCTTAAAACTTCATTCGAGAAATGGAATTTTGTTAAATTAGCTAAGCCATTAATTGGAGTAAGTATTTTAATTGTAGTTGTCGGTTTAGTTATTCTTTATATCTTCAAGTTAAACCTAGGAATTGATTTCTCAAGTGGTACACGTGTAGATTTCCAATCTAAACAAGCAATTACTCAACAAAAGGTTGAGCAAGTTGTAAAAGATAGTGGACTTAAAGCAGATCAAATTCAAATCAATGGTAAAGATAATAAAGTAGCAACTGTTCAATTTAAAGACGATTTAACGCGTGCTCAAGATAATAAATTGAGTGATAATATTAAATCGAAATTCGGTGACACACCTCAAATTAACACTGTATCACCAATTATTGGACAGGAATTAGCAAAAAATGCAATGCTTGCATTAATCTATGCATCGATAGGTATCATCATCTATGTATCATTACGATTTGAATGGCGCATGGGTCTTTCATCTGTATTGGCATTATTACATGATGTATTCATTATAGTAGCGATTTTCAGTTTATTTAGAATTGAAGTAGATTTAACATTTATCGCCGCTGTATTAACAATTGTCGGTTATTCAATTAATGATACAATCGTAACGTTTGACCGTGTACGTGAAAACTTACAAAAGGTTAAAGTGATTACGACAACAGAACAAATTGATGATATTGTTAATAGATCAATTAGACAGACAATGACACGTTCAATTAATACAGTATTAACAGTTATTGTAGTAGTAGTTGCTATACTATTCTTCGGTGCTCCTACGATATTCAACTTTACTTTAGCATTATTTATCGGATTGATTTCTGGTGTATTCTCTTCAATCTTCATTGCCGTTCCGCTATGGGGACTGATGAAAAAACGTCAGTTGAAAAAATCGCCGAAACACAAATTAGTTGTATATAAAGAAAAGAAATCGAACGATGAAAAGATTTTAGTTTAAAATGAATTAAGCGGTATGTGAAACAATAAAGAGTTCACATACCGCTTTTTACTTTGTTTAAATTTAACAAAATATATATAAATAAGTTCCCGCATTCATTTTTAAAAAATGGTATAATTAAAGTCTTGATTATTTAGATAAGTGCTTTTTATTTAAAGTAATTTTAGATATAATGTCTTTTGGAAATGAGGCGTAAATATATATGATTAAACCGAAGTATAAGTGGAAATTAATTAAACCAACTGAATACATAAGTGATGAATTAACATCAAAATTAAAGTTAACGCCAATCGTAAAAAAAATATTAGAAAGTAAATCGATTATTGATGAACAAGCAATTGAATCCATCATTTCAGATACAGATATCAATCATGATTCATTGCAATTGAGCGATATGACAAAGACTATTGAAAGAATTAAAAGAGCGATAGCGAATGATGAGAAAATCCTAGTTTATGGTGATTACGATGCCGACGGTGTTACCTCAACTACAATTTTAGTGACAACATTACAACTTTTAGGTGCACAAGTAGGATGGCATATTCCTAACCGCTTTACCGAAGGATATGGACCAAACGAACTAGCATTTAGAAATGCTCATGATGAAGGCATAACATTAATCATAACTGTTGATAATGGCATACAAGGTCATAATGAAATTAAAATGGTTCAAGATTTAGGAGTTGATGTCATTGTAACTGATCATCATGAAATTGGTAGTACATTACCAGAAGCATATGCAATCGTACATCCAATGCATCCATCGTTTAATTATCCGTTCCAACAATTGTGTGGTGCAGGAGTTGCGTACAAATTAGCACAAGCATTGATTGAAAATGTACCTGACTATTTTAAAGCATTAGTTGCGATAGGTACCATTGCGGATTTAGTATCCTTAACTGATGAAAATCGATCATTAGTGAAACAAGGATTAAAAGTCTTAAATGATCAATGTCCGACCTCTGTTAAAGCATTGCTAAAAGAAGCGGGATACAATGACAATATTGATGAAGAAACAATTGGTTTTATTATTGGACCTAGACTTAATGCTGTAGGTCGTTTAGATGACGCATCATTAGCTTGCGAATTGTTGATGACTGACGACGAAGAAGAAGCTGCATTTTTAGCAGAACAAGTTGAACATTTTAACCGTGAAAGAAAAGATATTGTAGCAACTATCACAGAAGAAGCAATGGCAATGGCAGAAATGAAAGTTAAAAATGGAGATTTATTTTTACTTTTAGCAAAAGAAAATTGGCATGAAGGTGTCTTAGGTATTGTTGCTTCGAAAATTGTCGAAACGTTTGCTTTGCCAACATTAATTTTAAATATTGATAGGGAGCAAAATCATGCAAAAGGTTCCGCCAGATCAATTGATCAAGTGTCGATGTTTGAAATACTATCAGCACACCAAGAGTTAATCGCTAAATTTGGCGGCCATCATATGGCTGCAGGTATGACGATGGATATTGAAAATATAGAATCGTTAGCTGAAGGTTTAAATAAATGGATGAAAGAATTATCTGAAACAACTTCGTTAGATCCCGTAAAGCCAGTAGATGTATTATTAACAGAAAATGATATAACGATTAAAAATATTCGTGATATGAATCGTTTAAGACCCTTCGGAACAGATTTTTCTAGACCTATTTTTGAAATGGATGATTTATCAGTTTCTTCAGTTAAGGCGATAGGTCAACAAAAAAATCATCTAAAATTGACACTTGGTGAAAGTAATATCGCCGCACTATTTTGGCAAAATGGACACTTAGAACCTGAGTTACAAGATGAACAACCAATTAATATATTAGGTTCTGTTCAAATCAACGAATGGAATGGTAATCAATCACCGCAATTAATTATTCAAGATATTGCGATGAACGAACAGCAAATATTAGATTATAGAAGTAAGCGAAAAAGTTTACCTTTTACAGAAAATGATAAAAATATTGTCGTGCTTATTCATCCTAAAAGTGATAAAGTAAATGCGAATGAATATTATTATGGTGAAGAAATTAAACAACAAACTGATAAAGTAGTATTAAGAGATTTACCAACGTCAATGGAAGATTTGTCTAATTCCCTGCAACAACTGCAATTTTCTCAACTTTATATAGTTTTACAACATAATCATTCGATTTACTTCGATGGTATACCTAATATGGATGTTTTTAAAAAGTGCTATAAAGCATTAATAACTAAACAAGAAACAAATATCCAGAAAGAGGGTATGTTATTGTGTCAACATTTAAGTGTGAAACCAGATACACTTAAATTCATATTGAAAGTTTTCTTAGACTTAAATTTTGTAACACAAGAAGATGGTTTAATTCGAATCAATCAACAACCTGATAAAAGATCGATTGATTCCAGCAAAGTGTATCAATTAAGACAACAACGTATGGATGTTGAAAAGCAATTATTATATCAAGATTTTTCAGAAATAAAAAATTGGATAAAGTCACAATTGTCGTGAGCAATTTAGGAGGAAATATTAATGGATTTAAAGCAATACGTATCAGAAGTTCAAGATTGGCCGAAACCAGGTGTTAGTTTCAAGGATATTACTACAATTATGGATAATGGTGAAGCATATGGCTATGCAACAGATAAAATTGTAGAATACGCAAAAGACAGAGATGTTGATATCGTTGTAGGACCTGAAGCGCGTGGCTTTATCATTGGCTGTCCAGTAGCTTATTCAATGGGGATTGGCTTTGCACCTGTTAGAAAAGAAGGGAAATTACCTCGTGAAGTCATTCGTTATGAGTATGACCTAGAATATGGTACAAATGTTTTAACAATGCACAAAGATGCAATTAAACCAGGTCAACGTGTGTTAATTACAGATGATTTATTAGCTACTGGTGGTACGATTGAAGCAGCAATAAAATTAGTCGAAAAATTAGGCGGTATCGTAGTAGGTATTGCATTTATAATTGAATTGAAATATTTAAATGGTATTGAAAAAATTAAAGATTACGATGTTATGAGTTTAATCTCATACGACGAATAAAAAATAATATAATTTTATCAAATGAAATCCTTCATCAAATGTATAAGAACGAATGACTTAATTAAAAAAGTTGTTTAAGTTTTCTTAACATGAGATGTTAGGATTTTTTATTTACTGAAAATGTTAGATGATTGAGCATTATACCTTAATAACATCGTTTATTTATTTCATAAATTGTAGTATCATAGAACTAATATTTAAAAAATGAAACAGTAGATTTAGGTCGAATTTTTGTAAAAGTTTTAAAAGTAGGAATAGTATACAAATTAAACTCGCTCAAGTAAAATTAATATTACGATTAATGACGACAGGATAAATATTTATCGTCGACGGACGTATGATTGGTGTGGGACAAATACTATTCAACAAGAGTACCTAAATCATTGTTTAAGGCGAAGTAATAAATATGAATGGGGTGTATCATATAATGAACAACGAATATCCATATAGTGCAGACGAAGTTCTTCACAAAGCAAAATCATATTTGTCAGCAGATGAATATGAGTATGTTTTAAAAAGCTATCATATTGCTTATGAAGCACATAAAGGTCAGTTCCGAAAAAACGGATTACCATACATTATGCATCCTATACAAGTTGCAGGTATTTTAACAGAAATGCGATTAGACGGACCGACGATTGTCGCAGGTTTTTTGCATGATGTAATTGAAGATACACCGTATACATTTGAAGATGTAAAAGAAATGTTCAATGAAGAAGTTGCTCGAATTGTTGATGGTGTGACGAAACTTAAAAAAGTAAAATACCGCTCAAAAGAAGAACAGCAAGCTGAAAATCATCGCAAGTTATTTATTGCGATTGCCAAAGATGTACGCGTAATTTTGGTGAAATTAGCAGACAGATTACATAATATGCGTACCTTGAAAGCCATGCCGCGTGAAAAACAAATTAGAATTTCTCGAGAAACATTAGAAATTTATGCACCTTTAGCACATCGTCTTGGTATTAATACAATCAAATGGGAACTAGAAGATACGGCTCTTCGTTATATTGATAATGTACAATATTTTAGAATAGTCAATTTAATGAAGAAGAAACGTAGTGAACGTGAAGCGTATATCGAAACGGCTATTGATAGAATACGTACTGAAATGGACCGAATGAATATCGAAGGCGATATAAATGGTAGACCTAAACATATTTACAGTATTTATCGGAAAATGATGAAGCAGAAAAAGCAATTTGATCAAATTTTTGATTTGTTGGCGATACGTGTTATTGTCAATTCTATTAATGATTGTTATGCGATACTTGGATTGGTGCATACGTTATGGAAACCGATGCCAGGACGTTTTAAAGATTATATTGCAATGCCTAAACAAAATTTGTATCAGTCATTGCATACCACAGTAGTAGGTCCAAATGGAGACCCGCTCGAAATCCAAATACGAACGTTTGATATGCACGAAATTGCTGAACATGGTGTTGCAGCACACTGGGCTTACAAAGAAGGTAAAAAAGTAAGTGAAAAAGATCAAACTTATCAAAATAAGTTAAATTGGTTAAAAGAATTAGCTGAAGCGGATCATACATCGTCTGACGCTCAAGAATTTATGGAAACCTTAAAATATGACTTACAGAGTGACAAAGTATACGCATTTACCCCAGCGAGTGATGTTATTGAGTTGCCATATGGTGCTGTGCCGATTGATTTTGCTTATGCGATTCACAGTGAAGTCGGTAATAAGATGATTGGTGCCAAGGTGAATGGCAAAATTGTACCAATTGACTATATTTTACAAACAGGCGATATTGTTGAAATACGTACTAGTAAACATTCATATGGACCAAGTCGTGATTGGTTAAAAATTGTTAAATCATCTAGTGCCAAAGGTAAAATTAAAAGTTTCTTCAAAAAACAAGATCGTTCATCTAATATTGAAAAAGGCCGAATGATGGTTGAAGCTGAAATAAAAGAGCAAGGATTTAGAGTCGAAGATATTTTGACAGAGAAAAATATTCAGGTTGTTAATGAAAAATATAACTTTGCAAATGAAGATGATTTATTCGCAGCTGTAGGATTTGGCGGCGTGACATCCTTACAGATTGTTAATAAATTAACTGAAAGACAACGTATTTTAGATAAGCAACGTGCTTTAAATGAAGCACAAGAAGTTACGAAATCATTGCCTATTAAAGACAACATCATTACTGATAGTGGTGTCTATGTAGAAGGTTTAGAAAATGTGCTTATCAAGTTGTCAAAATGTTGTAATCCTATACCAGGTGATGATATTGTAGGTTATATCACCAAAGGTCACGGTATTAAAGTACATCGCACTGATTGCCCAAATATTAAGAACGAAACTGAACGACTAATTAATGTTGAATGGGTAAAATCAAAAGACGCAACTCAAAAATATCAGGTTGATTTAGAGGTAACTGCGTATGACCGAAATGGTTTGTTGAATGAAGTCCTACAAGCTGTTAGCTCGACAGCCGGCAATTTAATTAAAGTTTCAGGACGTTCAGATATTGATAAAAATGCAATAATAAATATTAGTGTCATGGTGAAAAACGTGAATGATGTTTATCGTGTGGTAGAAAAGATCAAACAACTTGGTGATGTTTATACAGTAACAAGAGTTTGGAACTAGAGGTGCAAAATATGAAAGTAGTTGTACAAAGAGTTAAAGAAGCATCGGTGACGAATGATACATTAAATAATCAAATCAAAAAAGGATATTGTTTATTAGTCGGTATCGGTCAGGACTCTACAGAGCAAGATGCAGATGTAATTGCAAAGAAAATTGCTAATGCAAGATTATTTGAAGATGACAATAATAAATTAAACTTTAATATCCAACAAATGAATGGTGAAATACTATCAGTTTCACAATTTACTCTCTATGCAGATGTAAAAAAAGGTAACCGTCCAGGTTTCTCAAGTTCTAAAAATCCTGATCAAGCAGTAAAAATATATGAGTATTTTAATGATGCGCTACGAGCGTATGGTCTTACTGTGAAAACAGGTGAATTTGGAACACACATGAATGTTAACATAAATAATGATGGTCCAGTCACTATTATTTATGAAAGTCAGGACGGCAAAATTCAATGAAAAAAATAGAGGCATGGTTATCTAAAAAGGGTCTTAAAAATAAACGTACTCTAATAGTAGTGATTGCCTTTGTCTTATTTATCATCTTTTTATTTTTATTGCTGAATAGCAATAGTGAAGATAGTGGGAACATTACGATAACTGAAAATGCTGAATTACGTACAGGTCCAAACGCTGCGTATCCAGTCATTTACAAAGTTGAGAAAGGTGACCATTTTAAAAAGATTGGTAAAGTAGGTAAATGGATTGAAGTTGAAGATACATCCAGTAATGAAAAAGGTTGGATAGCTGGATGGCACACAAATTTAGATATTGTCGCGGATAATACAAAGGAGAAAAATCCTTTGCAAGGTAAAACAATAGTGCTTGATCCTGGTCATGGAGGTAGTGACCAGGGTGCTTCAAGCAATACTAAATATAAAAGCTTAGAAAAAGATTATACGTTGAAAACAGCAAAAGAATTGCAGCGCACTTTAGAAAAAGAAGGCGCAACTGTTAAGATGACAAGAACAGACGATACATATGTTTCACTAGAAAATCGTGATATCAAAGGCGATGCCTATTTGAGTATACATAATGATGCATTAGAATCATCTAATGCAAATGGAATGACAGTTTATTGGTATCATGATAATCAAAGAGCTTTAGCAGATACGTTAGACGCTACGATTCAGAAGAAAGGTCTACTTTCTAATCGCGGTTCAAGACAAGAAAATTATCAAGTGTTAAGACAAACAAAAGTTCCTGCTGTTTTATTAGAATTAGGTTATATTAGTAACCCAACTGATGAAACGATGATTAAAGATCAATTACATAGACAAATTTTAGAACAAGCAATTGTTGATGGCCTTAAAATTTATTTTTCTGCGTAGGGCTTGCAAAAATATGTGAAAGTAGTTATCATTGATATTGAATTTTATAACTAAAACCGTTTGTATTCTTGAAATGGTAAATGAAATAGGTAGCAATCTAACTAAGATTGTGTAGGAATATAATCCATAGACTGAAAGATTATGCTGAGTAGTTTATATACATTGAACACAAGAAGAGGTGCTTTATGAAAAGTAAAGCCGTTAAACGTACGTTAAACGTTTTGAGTGGGTTTATTAAATGCACGCTTATAAAAAGTAATGATGATTACAATTAGGCATGTTTTTTAAACCAATGAGGGTGGCAACACGGATATTCGTCCCTTGTGCAGTTTCAGGCTGTGCAAGGGCTTTTTCTTTTGCTTTTAAAATTATGATTTATCGTGCAAAGTTAAGTGGTCGTATATAGTTTTAGTTTTAAAAAGGTAATTAAATAAAATAGTTTGCCGAGGGAGATGTCAAAATGATTAAAATACCTAGAGGGACGCAGGATATTTTACCTGAAGATTCAAAGAAATGGCGTTACATTGAAAATCAATTAGATGAATTAATGACATTTTATAATTATAAAGAAATAAGAACACCAATTTTTGAAAGTACAGATCTTTTTGCAAGAGGTGTTGGTGATTCAACCGATGTCGTACAAAAAGAAATGTATACATTTAAAGATAAAGGCGATAGAAGTATTACATTAAGACCTGAGGGAACAGCTGCAGTTGTGCGTTCATATATTGAACATAAAATGCAAGGTAATCCAAACCAACCAATTAAACTTTATTACAATGGACCGATGTTTAGATATGAACGTAAGCAAAAAGGGCGCTATCGTCAATTTAATCAATTTGGTGTAGAAGCTATTGGTGCTGAAAATCCTAGCGTAGATGCAGAAGTATTAGCTATGGTTATGCATATTTATCAATCATTTGGATTAAAACATTTAAAGCTTGTTATTAATAGTGTAGGGGATATGGCGTCTCGAAAAGAATATAACGAAGCGTTAGTGAAACACTTTGAACCAGTAATTCATGAATTTTGTTCAGATTGTCAATCACGTTTGCATACAAATCCGATGCGAATTTTGGATTGTAAAGTAGACCGTGATAAAGAAGCGATTAAGACTGCACCTAGAATCACTGATTTCTTAAATGAGGAATCTAAGGCATATTATGAACAAGTAAAAGCTTATTTAGATGATTTAGGTATTCCATATATTGAAGATCCTAACTTAGTTCGTGGATTGGATTATTATACACATACAGCATTTGAATTAATGATGGATAACCCTAACTATGATGGTGCCATTACAACTCTTTGTGGTGGTGGCCGTTATAATGGTTTATTAGAATTGCTAGATGGTCCAAGCGAAACAGGTATTGGTTTTGCGCTAAGTATAGAACGATTATTGCTTGCACTTGAAGAAGAAGGTATCGAATTAGATATTGAAGAAAACTTAGATTTATTCATTGTTACAATGGGTGATCAAGCAGATCGATATGCTGTGAAGTTATTAAATCATTTGAGACATAATGGTATTAAAGCAGATAAAGACTACTTACAGCGTAAAATTAAAGGACAAATGAAACAAGCAGACCGTTTAGGTGCCAAGTTTACAATCGTTATTGGTGATCAAGAATTAGAAAATAATAAAATCGATGTTAAAAATATGACAACTGGTGAATCTGAAACAATTGAATTAGACGCATTAGTCGAATATTTTAAGAAGTAGAGAGGGCGTTAAAATATGAGTAAGAGAACAACTTATTGTGGATTAGTTACTGAAGCATTTTTAGGACAAGAAATTACATTAAAAGGATGGGTTAACAATCGTCGTGACTTAGGTGGATTGATTTTCGTTGATTTAAGAGATAGAGAAGGAATTGTACAAGTCGTGTTTAATCCTGCATTTTCAGAAGAGGCATTGAAAATTGCTGAAACAGTACGTTCTGAATATGTTGTAGAAGTTCAAGGGACAGTTACGAAGCGTGACCCTGAAACAGTTAATCCTAAAATTAAAACTGGCCAAGTTGAAGTACAAGTTACAAATATTAAAGTGATTAATAAATCTGAGACACCACCATTTTCTATAAATGAAGAAAATGTTAACGTTGATGAAAATATTCGATTAAAATACCGTTATTTAGATTTACGTCGTCAAGAGTTAGCGCAAACATTTAAAATGAGACATCAAATTACACGTTCTATTCGTCAATATTTGGATGATGAAGGGTTCTTTGACATCGAAACACCAGTACTAACGAAGTCAACACCTGAGGGTGCACGTGACTATTTAGTACCATCTCGTGTCCATGATGGTGAATTTTATGCATTACCACAATCGCCACAATTATTTAAGCAACTATTGATGATTAGCGGATTTGACAAATACTACCAAATCGTAAAATGCTTCCGTGACGAAGATTTACGTGCAGATCGTCAACCTGAATTCACACAAGTCGATATTGAAATGAGTTTTGTAGATCAAGAAGATGTGATGCAAATGGGTGAAGAAATGCTTAAAAAAGTTGTTAAAGAAGTTAAAGGCGTTGAAATTAATGGCGCGTTCCCACGCATGACATATAAAGAAGCGATGCGTCGCTATGGTTCTGATAAACCAGATACGCGTTTTGAAATGGAATTAATTGACGTTTCTCAATTAGGACGTGATATGGACTTTAAAGTATTTAAAGATACTGTTGAAAATGATGGTGAAATTAAAGCAATTGTCGCTAAAGGTGCAGCTGAACAATATACACGTAAAGATATGGATGCTTTAACAGAATTTGTAAACATCTATGGTGCTAAAGGATTAGCGTGGGTTAAAGTTGTGGAAGATGGTTTGACAGGTCCAATTGGACGTTTCCTTGAAACAGAAAATGTTGAAACATTGCTTACATTAACTGGTGCTGAAGCTGGTGACTTAGTAATGTTTGTTGCAGACAAACCAAATGTCGTTGCACAAAGTTTAGGTGCATTACGTGTCAAATTAGCTAAAGAATTAGGTTTAATCGATGAAACAAAATTAAACTTCTTATGGGTGACAGATTGGCCATTATTAGAATATGATGAAGATGCGAAACGTTACGTTGCAGCACATCATCCATTTACATCTCCAAAAGAAGCTGATATTGCTAAGCTTGGCACTGCGCCAGAAGAAGCTGAGGCAAATGCTTATGACATAGTATTAAATGGTTATGAATTAGGTGGCGGTTCAATCAGAATTCATGATGGTGAGTTACAAGAAAAAATGTTCGAAGTTCTTGGATTTACTAAAGAACAAGCGCAGGAACAATTCGGCTTCTTACTAGATGCATTTAAATATGGTGCGCCACCTCATGGCGGTATTGCATTAGGATTAGACCGATTAGTCATGTTATTGACTAATAGAACAAACTTGAGAGATACAATTGCATTCCCTAAAACAGCATCTGCTACATGTTTATTAACGAATGCGCCTGGTGAAGTTTCTGATAAACAATTAGAAGAACTTTCTTTGCGAATTCGTCACTAAATTTAAAAAAATCAATAAACTTTGGTTTGTTATAATTTCATTAATTTTAATTATGTGGTAATATAACATCATAAGATAGTCATCTGAGTTGTTCGTAAGTTTGCTTTTTAATTTGGGCCTAACACTCTTTGATCAAGGGAGCCCAATGGGTTTTCTTGCAGCGTACACGCCTTATATGAAGGACGTACAAAACAAGAAACAGGGCACCCACCTGTATATAACAGGCCGAATGATCAAGCTATTATAACTACGGCAATACGGACTCTATCGATACGCAAGACTTTGTCTTGCGTATTTTTATGCTTTTCTTTAAGTTTTTAATAAAGAATTAGTTGGGTTTAATAGCGTTTAATAATTGTTTCTTCGTTGAATTTTGGAAAAATAATCAAAGCAATAATGCTAAATATAAAATTTTAAGTTACTATGTACTTATGTATAAATCAGTGAAAGAGGTAAAATAATGAAACATCAATTTTCAAGAAATGAACTAGCGATTGGACAACAAGGTTTAGATTTATTGAAGCAACAAACAGTTGTCATACTTGGCGTTGGAGGTGTTGGTTCATTTGCTGCTGAAGCATTAGCAAGAACGAATATTGGTCATATTATATTAATAGATAAAGATGATGTTGATATTACAAATGTAAACAGACAATTACACGCTTTAACTACAACGGTAGGACAAAGTAAAGTTTCTTTGATGGAAGAACGTATTAAATTAATTAATCCAGATTGTAAAGTCACGCCTTTACATATGTTTTATACAGAAGAGACATATGAAGAAATTTTCGATAATTACGATATAGATTATTTTGTAGATGCAAGTGATACAATAATGTACAAAGTACACTTAATGAAAGAGTGTCTTGACCGAGGGATTAAAGTGATTTCCAGTATGGGTGCTGCAAATAAAACAGATCCAACACGTTTTACAATTTCAGATATCTCTAAAACACATACCGATCCAATGGCCAAAATTATTCGTCAAAAATTAAAAAAACTAGGGATTCGTAAAGGGATTCCAGTTGTATTTTCAGATGAAAGTCCAATTGTCATAAGAGAAGATGTAAAAGATATAGTTGGAGATAAAAATGCTATCAATCGAAAAGGACAAATGCCACCTTCTTCAAATGCCTTTGTGCCAAGTGTTGTTGGATTAATTTGTGCAAGTTATGTAGTGAATGACGTATTAAAAGATATTCCAGTTCGTCGCATTAAAGACAAAGGGCAATAATTAATTTTGAAAGGGATAACTTTCAACGTAAGGCAAGTGTAACCACACCATAAAACTAAAACTGACTAGTTCGCAAGCATAGTAGAATATGCCTTGTGTACTAGTCAGTTTTGATTTGATTATAGCTAAAATATCAAAGGTAATCGATTTAATCTTATTTTTACGGCCTTTGTTTAAGTAAGTTGTTATATATTTCTTTGAGTTGTTGTTCACTTTTAGATGTCGTTTTTGGTTCATAATAAATTTTGCTTTTTAGTTTATCAGGTAAATATTGCTGTGAAACATAGCCATTAACATATTGGTGTGGATATTTGTAACCAATAGATCGGCCTAGATCTTTAGCACCTTGATAATGTCCATCTTTTAAATGGTTTGGAATTTGGCCCACATGACCGTTTCTAATATCGGACAATGCACTATCAATGGCACTCATTGCTGAATTTGACTTAGGTGATAAGCATAGTTCGATTACTGCTTGGCTTAGTGGTATTCTAGCTTCTGGTAAACCTAGACGTTCTGCTGATTCAATAGCAGCAAGTGTTCTCTGACCAGCATTAGGTGAGGCTAAGCCTATATCCTCATAGCTAATTACAAGTAATCGTCGAACTATTGTAGGTAAATCTCCAGCTTCAATTAATCGTGCTAAATAATGTAAAGCGGCATTGACGTCGCTACCACGGATAGATTTTTGGAAAGCGCTCATAACATCGTAATGCATGTCACCATCCTTATCACTTACAAATGCACCTTTTTGTAAACAGTCTTTAGCATCTTGCAATGTAACATGTCGATAACCGTCTTTGTCATTATCTGCGCTTAATACAGCTAATTCCAATGCATTTAACGCACTACGAACATCACCTTGACTTTGTGTAGAAAAGTAGGTCATGGCATCTTCATCAATTTTGGGTTGATATGTTTTTAAACCATTCTCTTCATCTTCTATTGCACGAGTTAACGCTTGGCGCACATCTTCATCATTTAAAGGATATAACTCAAAAATTTGCGCTCTTGAACGAATCGCTGGATTGATAGCATGATAAGGATTTGAAGTTGTAGCACCGATCAAGACGATTTTGCCATTTTCTAAATGAGGTAATAAAAAGTCTTGTTTAGCTTTATCTAGTCGATGTATTTCATCTAATAACAAGATAACTTGACCAGACATTTTAGCTTCTTCAACAACAAGTTGCATATCTTTTTTAGTGTTAGTTACAGCATTCAATTGTCTGAATTTATATTGCGTACTGCCCGAAATTGCTTTGGCAATACTTGTTTTGCCTATACCAGGTGGACCATAAAAAATCATTGAAGTTAATTTTTTTGTATCAACCATTCTTCTGATAATGCCTCTTGGTCCAACTAAATGTTGTTGGGAAATGATTTCATCTATATTTTTTGGGCGCATTCTCGATGCTAATGGTTCTGTACTCACATTTGTCACACCTTTCTTATACTATCTTAACTCAAAAAATGCTAAAATGGGAATATCAATATTCGAATTAAGTGAGGTTATACAATGAAAATTTCTACTAAAGGGAGATATGGACTTACATTGATGATTTCTCTTGCTAAAAAAGAGGGGCAAGGATGTATATCATTAAAGTCAATTGCTGAAGAAAATAATTTGAGTGATTTATATTTAGAACAGCTTGTAGGTCCTTTAAGAAATGCGGGGTTAATTCGAAGTGTACGCGGTGCTAAAGGTGGATACCAATTAAGAGTACCAGCGGAAGAAATCTCAGCAGGGGATATTATAAGACTGTTAGAAGGTCCAATTACATTTGTTGAAAGTATTGAATCAGAACCACCTGCGCAAAAACAACTATGGATTCGCATGAGAGATGCAGTGAGAGATGTTTTAGATAATACAACATTGAAATATTTAGCGGAATATGTAGATACAAGTGAAGATTTAGACGGATACATGTTTTATATTTAATCGTATAAATACTATACTATAACATAAAAACTTCATATTATAATGTTTAGCGAACCTCCTTTGTGGTATATAAATATATACATCTAAGGAGGTTTCACTATGGCAGACGAAAGTAAGTTCGATCAATTTAAAGGCAATGTTAAAGAAACAGTAGGTAACGTTACTGATAACAAAGAATTAGAAAAAGAAGGTCAGCAAGATAAAGCGACTGGTAAAGCAAAAGAAGTTGTTGAAAATGCTAAAAACAAAATAACTGATGCAATTGATAAACTTAAAAAATAAGTTCAATTAAACTAATCAAATATAAGAGGAGCGATTAATATGAGTTTTATGGATAAAGCTAAAGACGCAGTAGAAAAATTTAAAAATAGCGATAATGAACAAGTTAAAAATGTAAAAGATAAGATAAATGAATATACAGGATCGAATAACGTAGAGAAAAAAGAAAATGAAGATAAAGAGAAATAAATTTCTTTAAATTTTGGATATGCTTTTCAATATTTTGAAAGCGCCCCATCAAATAAACACTTACAAAGTGTAAAGTTGAAGGGGCGCTTTCATATTTGCATTAGAATTTTAAGTGAATTTGAATCATTACTAAAATAAATGATTGAACAATAAAGACATCTTTCATTCAAAATGCTGTTACTGTTTATTTTTATTAATATTATGGATACATACTTTCACTTAGTTTATTTATCACATTAAAAAGTGTTTTTTTCATTTATCTGATTTATAACATTCTTGAACCGACGATAAGAGTCTAATTGCATATCTTTATCATAAATATAACTTATTGCCATAATTTCGTTGACTTCACCATAAGTTTCCATAAAATCTTGAATTTTTTGTTGAACAGTATTTTCTGAACCTATTAATGATATTTTCTGTCTTTCCATAGCCATCTCATATTCTCTCGGCGTTAATATATTTTGTAGTTCATGTGTTGGCGGTTGAACGGGCTGCATTCTGCCACGAGTGATACTAACCATTACTTGTGCCATAGATGAAGCTAAATATTGTGCTTCGTCATCATTTTCAGCAACGATTGTATTTAAACATACAATAACATAAGGTTCGTCTAAGACATCAGAAGGTTCAAATAACGTTTTGTAAATTTCGATAGCTTCTTTCATTTGTTGAGGTGTAAAATGTCCAGCGAACACATATGGAAGCCCTTTGCGAGCAGCTAAATGTGCAGAATCTGTTGAAGAACCAAGAATGTATAAAGGCACATTTTTACCTACTGCTGGATAAGCACGAACATATGCTTGTTGGTGAGCAGGGCCGAAATATTGTTGTAATAATGAAACCTCTTCTGGAAATTTATAAACACCATCATGTTGATCTCGTCTTAATGCACTTGCGGTCATCATATCTGTTCCAGGTGCACGTCCTAATCCTAAATCGACACGATTTGGAAATAATGTTGCCATCGTGCCAAATTGTTCCGCAACGATTAATGGAGCATGGTTAGGTAACATGATTCCTCCAGAACCTACACGTATGTGTTTCGTATGTTCTAACGTATGTTGAATTAATAAAGCAGTTGCTGAACTTACTAGGTTGGGAGCGTTATGGTGTTCAGCAATCCAATATCTTTCATATGATAATTCGTCTAAATGTTGTGCGAGCTTAACCATATCATTAATTGCTGTTCGTTCATCTTCACCTTCTCGAATAGGGACTAGGTTTAATGCTGAATATTTAATCGCCATTTTTGTATCGTCCTTCCTTTTTTATGATATAAGAAGTATACCAATCGAATAACCAGATAAATATTAAATTGCTCATAACCAAAATAATAGTACGTTACATTTTACAAATGAAAAAATATCTGCAAATACTAAAATTTATAAAAAAGACAAGAATAAAGCGATAAACTTAAAAAAGCCTATCGAAAAGCATGTGTAGAAAATGGTAAAATATAATTAAAAACATTATAAATAAAGTTAAACAGAAAAGTAGAAAAATAGTATGTAAGGTGCTATTATTGGAACATTGATAAAATTGTGAGGAGTGTCCAAACATGGAAATTTATGCAGATTATGCTGCGACCACACCAGTAAAACCTGAAGTAGTAGATGCGATGATGACGATTTACAATTCGCATTATGGTAATCCATCATCAATACATGCTAAGGGAAGAGATGCGCGTAAATATTTAGATGAGTCAAGACGTCAAATTGCACAATTACTTGGTGCAGATACACATGAAATTATATTTACGAGTGGTGCAACAGAATCGAATAATACGGCAATTAAAGGCATAGTAAAAGCAAATGAACAATTGGGTAATCACATTATCACATCGAAGATTGAACATCATTCTGTGTTACATGTTTTTGAACAATTAGAGCGAGAAGGTTTTGATGTAACATATCTAGATGTTGATGATACAGGTGCTATTGATTTAGACCAACTTGAAGAAACAATTACAGATAAGACGATTTTAGTATCTATTATGTTTGTAAATAATGAAGTTGGCACAGTGCAACAAATTTATGATATTCAAGATATTATTGCTGAGACAAATGCATATTTCCATGTTGATGCGGTTCAAGCAATTGGACATCTTGATGTTAAGTTTGACGAATTTGAGATCGACGCAATGAGTATTACTGCTCATAAGTTTGGAGGACCAAAAGGTGTCGGTGCATTATTAGTTAAAGACCATGTCACATTAGATTATCCTCAACTTGGCGGTGAACAAGAATTGAAACGCCGTGCAGGTACTGAAAATCTTGCACAAATTGTCGGGATGGCTAAAGCATTACAATTAGCAGAAAAGAATCGAGACGATAACAATATTCATTTAATGAATTTAAAAGAACAATTTTTAGTTAAATTACAAGAAAGAGCGATTCCATTTGAATTAAATGGTTCAATGACGGATGCTACAGGCCATATTGTAAATCTATATTTTCCGTTTGTTGAAGTTGAAACGATGTTAACATTGTTGGATATGGCACAAATCTATGTGTCGTCTGGATCTGCATGTACAGCAGGCTCTACACAACCGTCGCATGTTTTAGATGCAATGTTCGAAGATGAGGAGCGATCAAATCATTCGATTCGATTTAGTTTTAACGAATTGACTACTGAAAATGAAATTAATGCAATTGTAGCTGAAATTCATAAAATATATTTTAAATTTAAGGAGGAGTCATAATTGTCAAATAAAGATATACGTGTTGTCGTTGGTATGTCAGGCGGTGTAGATAGTTCTGTAACAGCCCACGTCTTAAAAGAACAAGGTTATGATGTCATTGGCATATTTATGAAAAACTGGGATGACACTGACGAAAATGGCGTATGTACTGCAACTGAAGATTACAACGATGTTATTGAAGTGTGTAATCAAATTGGCATTCCATATTACGCTGTTAATTTTGAAAAAGAATATTGGGATAAAGTCTTTACGTATTTCTTAGATGAATACAAAAAAGGTCGTACTCCAAATCCAGACGTTATGTGTAATAAAGAAATTAAGTTTAAAGCCTTTTTAGATCATGCGATGAATTTAGGTGCAGATTATGTAGCAACAGGACATTACGCACGCATACATCGTCATGAAGATGGTCATGTTGAAATGTTACGTGGTGTAGATAATAATAAAGATCAAACATACTTCTTGAATCAATTATCTCAACAACAACTTTCAAAAGCGATGTTCCCAATTGGTGACATCGAAAAGAGTGAAGTGCGTCGAATTGCTGAAGAACAAGGACTTGTTACTGCTAAGAAAAAAGATTCTACAGGCATTTGTTTTATCGGCGAAAAAAACTTTAAAACATTTTTATCACAATATTTACCTGCACAACCGGGTGATATGATAACACTTGATGGTAAGAAAATGGGTAAACATAGTGGTTTGATGTATTACACAATAGGACAAAGACATGGTTTAGGTATAGGTGGAGATGGCGATCCTTGGTTTGTTGTCGGTAAAAATCTAAAAGATAATGTTTTATATGTAGAACAAGGATTCCATCACGATGCATTATACAGTGATTACTTAATTGCTTCAGACTATTCATTTGTAAATCCAGAAGATAATGACTTAGATCAAGGTTTTGAATGTACAGCTAAATTTAGATATCGCCAAAAAGATACGAAAGTTTTTGTGAAACGTGAAAACGACCATGCACTGCGTGTTACTTTTGCTGAGCCAGTAAGAGCAATCACACCTGGACAAGCAGTTGTTTTTTATCAAGGTGATGTGTGTCTTGGTGGAGCAACAATTGACGATGTGTTCAAAAATGAAGGTCAATTAAATTATGTTGTATAAACAATGGCAACAATAAATTACTTATTTGAAGTTTCAGCGTTGGAAATGACGAAAGACAGTTTTTGATGAGAATAATTCATGATGATAGAGTCTGGGACATCACAATGTCCTAGGCTCTACAATGTTATATTGGCGGGGCCCCAACACAGAAGCTGACGGGGTCCCAACATAGAAGCTGACGGAAAGTCAGATTTCAATAACGTGCGAGTTGGCGGGGCCCCAACACAGAGAATTTCGTAAAGAAATTCTACAGGCAATGCAAGTTGGGGTAAACAAATTAATTTTGTAAAAATATCATTTCTGTCCCACTCCCTATGCATGAGTCTAATTATGTATTCCTATTTTTAAGTACATAATAGTGGTGGCTAATGTGGAAGAACCATTACATAATAAACCGTTAATGGTTCTTTAGCATTTCTATTCCATTCCCGCTTTTTCATGAATGAAGATGATATTAGATTATATTTTATTCGTTGTTAAGTGATTCGAGACATACAATTTATCAAGATGTTATAATTGATGAGAAATGAGGTTCGTAAATGATAGATCAACAAACAATTTATCAATACATACAAAATGGAAAAATAGAAGAAGCGTTACAAGCATTGTTCGGAAATATCGAAGAAGATCCTACAATTATTGAAAATTATATTAATGCCGGTATCGTACTTGCTGATGCGAATGAGATTGAAAAGGCAGAGCGTTTTTTCCAAAAAGCTTTAACAATAGATTCGAAGAATGGCGTCGTATTTTATAATCTAGCAAATGTATATTATAATCAGCAACGTTATCAAGAAGCTATTAAATTATATCAACAAGCATTACAAACAGAGATTGAACAAGTAGATTGTAATTATATGATCGGTATGGCGTTTAATCAGTTAGAATCATTTAAGCTGGCATTGCCGTATTTAATGACTGCTGCGGAACTAGATAAAGACAAAGATGCAGAAGTTCAATTTCAATATGGTCTTGTATTATGTCAATTAGAAATGTTTAATGAAGCCATAACTCAACTTAAACATGTATTAACGATTGATAAAAATCATGTTGATGCAAGATACAATTTAGGTTTAGCGTTATTTATGAAAAATGAAGATATTGATGAAGCCATAACTCATTTTAAAGAAGCTGTGACTATCGACCCTAAACACTTATTAAGTCAGCATGCGCTGAAAACATTCACTAAAATGAAAGAGGAGGAGTAACATGTCAGACCCTACACTATTTGATTATTCAATGATCAAAGGTACTGTTGAAGCGATATTGTTTCAAAACAGTGATAATTTTTATACAGTGCTTAAAGTAGATACTATTGAAACAAATGAAGACTTTGACACAATGCCAACTGTTGTAGGGTTTCTTCCGAATATTGTTGAAGGCGATGTCTACACATTTAAAGGTCAAGTTGTTGATCATCCCCGTTATGGTAAACAATTAAAAGCAGAGACTTTTGAAAAAGAAATGCCACAAACGAAAGAAGCAATTATAAGTTATTTATCAAGCGATTTGTTTAAAGGAGTAGGTAAAAAGACAGCTCAAAATATTGTTAATACATTAGGTGATAATGCGATAAATGATATATTAGATGACCATTCAGTTCTAGAAAAAGTTTCGGGATTATCTAAAAAGAAACAGAAACAAATTGCAGAACAAATTTCAGCAAATCAAGAATCTGAAAAAATAATGATTCGTTTACATGATTTAGGGTTTGGTCCTAAACTTTCAATGGCAATTTATCAGTTTTATCTCGGTGATACACTGACTATTTTAGATCGAAATCCATATCAATTGATTTATGATATTAAAGGTATTGGTTTTAATAAAGCAGATCAACTTGCTAGAAATATTGGTATCGCTTATAACGATAATGAACGATTAAAAGCTGCGTTGCTCTATACGTTAGAAGAAGAATGTATTAAACAGGGACATACATATTTGCCTATCAATGTTGTTATAGACTTAACCGTTGATGTATTAAATTATCAAGATGAAGAAGTCATCGAACCTGAAAAATTAGACGAAATGTTGCAATACTTAAATGAGGAAAAACGACTAATTATTGACAATGAACAAGTTGCAATTCCAAGTTTGTATTATTCTGAAATCAAAAGTGTTCAAAACTTATTCAGAATAAAGACGCATACAAATAAACTTACGGAAATTGAACAGTCAGATTTACAAATGCATATTGGTGAAATAGAAGATGCGAATCAAGTGAACTATGCAGCTTCACAAAAAGAAGCTTTGCAAACGGCTATCAATTCTAAGGTGATGCTATTAACCGGTGGACCGGGAACAGGAAAGACGACAGTAATTAAAGGCATTGTAGAATTATATGCTGAGATTCATGGTTTATCATTAGATTATGATGATTATGTCAATGATGATTATCCAGTTGTATTAGCAGCGCCAACAGGAAGAGCGTCCAAGAGACTACAAGAGTCAACTGGATTAGAAGCAATGACGATTCATCGTTTAATAGGTTGGAATCAAGACACAAAGCCAGAGGATATATTAGAAAATGAAATAAACGCACGACTCATAATCATTGATGAGATGTCTATGGTAGATACTTGGTTGTTCCACCAATTTTTAAGTGCAGTTCCTTTAGATGCACAATTGATATTTGTAGGTGATGAGGACCAATTGCCTTCTGTAGGCCCTGGTCAAGTATTTAAAGATTTAATTGAATCGAAAGCTATACCACGAGTTAATCTGACTGAAGTATATCGTCAACAAGATGGTTCAAGCATTATAGAATTAGCACATCGAATGAAGTTGGGTCAGAAAATTAATATTACACAGCGTTTTCATGATAGAAGTTTTATTAACTGTCAGGCAAACCAAATACCAACAGTTGTTGAGAAGGTAGTTACTAGTGCTGTTAATAAAGGGTATACTATGGCTGATATTCAAGTGCTTGCACCAATGTATAAAGGAAATGCTGGTATTAAACGTTTAAATCAAGTTTTACAAGATATTTTAAACCCTAAAAAGAAAGACACACGAGAAATTGAGTTTGGTGATGTAGTCTTTAGAAAAGGTGACAAAGTATTACAACTTGTTAATAGGCCAAATGATAACATATTTAATGGTGACATAGGAGTTATTGTTGGTATTTTTTGGGCGAAAGAAAATGCCCTTAATAAAGATGTACTTGTTGTGGATTTTGAAGGTAATGAAATTACATTTACGAAACAAGATATGATGGAATTAACACATGCATATTGTACATCAATCCATAAATCACAAGGCTCAGAATTTCCTATTGTTATCATGCCTATTGTTAAACAGTATTTTAGAATGTTACAAAGACCGATATTATATACTGGTTTAACTAGAGCGAAAACGAGTTTAGTTTTACTTGGTGATCCGGAAGCATTTGATATTGGATTGAAAACAAATGGTCAAGTGCGTTTAACACAATTATGTACATTGTTGAAAAATTATTTTAATTCAGAAGATGAAGAAATGCTGGAAAACACAGCAACTAATGATACAGGAGCTTCACAAACGACAATAGATGATCAAGTAGAAGCTTCATTGTCATCGAATGATAGCGAAGAAGTTACGTCTGATTCAACAAAAACAGATACAAATGTATTAACGGAAGCTACAATGTTTAAAATTGATCCAATGATTAATATGGGAGAAATCACGCCGTATGACTTTATAGAACGTTGACAACAAGCGTAAATGTAACTAAAATAGAATTAAATTCGTATAAAGATGAGTAGTTAATGATTTGTTTATCAGAGATGTACTGGTTGGTGAAAAGTACAACAAACATTAGTGAACGCTACTTTATGCACAACTGTATAGTCGATTTAAAGTGATAAATGTGTTGAATTACATTTATAACTAGGGTGGTACCGCGATAACGTTCGTCCCTTTTGAGGATGGGCGTTTTTTATTTTTTAATAATAAAAAGTGATATTGATTTATACTAGTTTTTCAAATCGATTATCTGTGTCATCAATTTTTATGGAATGCTAATTTAAAAACAGTAAATAGGATGTGTAAATGATGAAAAAGTTAAAAGCGAGTGAAATTAGACAAAAATATCTAGATTTCTTTGTTGAAAAAGGACATATGGTTGAACCTTCTGCACCATTAGTGCCAATTGATGATGATACATTATTATGGATTAATTCAGGTGTAGCAACATTAAAGAAATATTTTGATGGACGTGAAACACCTAAAAAGCCAAGAATTGTAAACTCTCAAAAAGCTATTCGTACAAATGATATTGAAAATGTTGGTTTCACAGCGCGTCACCATACATTCTTTGAAATGTTAGGTAACTTCTCAATTGGTGATTACTTTAAACAAGAAGCGATTGAATTTGCTTGGGAATTTTTAACGAGTGATAAATGGATGGGTATGGAGCCAGATAAATTGTACGTTACGATTCATCCGGAAGATATGGAAGCATACAACATTTGGCATAAAGATATTGGGCTTGAAGAAAGTCGTATTATTCGCATTGAAGGTAACTTCTGGGATATTGGTGAAGGGCCTTCAGGACCGAACACTGAGATTTTCTATGATCGCGGAGAAGCATATGGACAAGACGATCCGGCAGAAGAAATGTATCCAGGTGGAGAAAATGAACGCTATCTTGAAGTATGGAACTTAGTATTTAGTGAATTCAATCATAATAAAGATCATAGTTACACACCATTACCTAATAAAAATATTGATACCGGCATGGGGCTTGAGCGTATGGCCTCAGTTTCTCAAAATGTACGTACTAACTATGAAACAGATTTATTTATGCCTATAATGAATGAAATCGAAAAAGTATCAAGTAAACAATATTTAGTAAACAACGAACAAGATGTGGCATTTAAAGTAATTGCTGACCACATTCGTACGATTGCATTTGCAATTTCTGATGGTGCATTACCTGCCAATGAAGGTAGAGGATATGTATTACGTCGATTGTTACGTCGTGCCGTTCGTTTTAGTCAAACGTTAGGAATCAATGAGCCATTTATGTACAAACTTGTTGATATTGTTGCAGACATTATGGAACCATATTATCCAAATGTTAAGGAAAAAGCAGATTTCATTAAGCGTGTTATAAAGTCTGAAGAAGAACGATTCCATGAAACATTAGAAGATGGTTTAGCGATTTTAAATGAATTAATTAAAAAAGCTAAAGAAACAACAAATGAAATTAATGGGAAAGATGCATTTAAATTGTATGATACGTACGGGTTCCCAATTGAATTAACTGAAGAAATAGCAGTGCAAGCAGGATTGAAAGTTGATATGACAACATTCGAGTCAGAAATGCAACAACAACGTGATCGTGCACGTCAAGCACGTCAAAATTCTCAATCAATGCAAGTTCAAAGTGAAGTATTGAAAAATATTACATCTGCAAGTACTTTTGTTGGTTATGATACTGCGACAGCTCAAACAACACTAACACACTTGATATATAATGGTGAAGAAGTTTCACAAGTTGAAGCGGGTGAAACAGTATACTTCATGTTAACGGAAACACCATTTTATGCAGTCAGTGGTGGACAAGTTGCGGATACAGGTATTGTTTATAATGACAATTTTGAAATTGCTGTTAGTGAAGTAACCAAAGCACCAAATGGTCAAAACTTGCATAAAGGAGTAGTACAATTTGGCCAAGTAAATGTTGGCGCTACAGTGTCTGCTGAAGTGAACCAAAATGATCGACGTGACATTCAAAAGAACCATAGTGCAACACATTTATTACATGCAGCGTTGAAATCAGTACTGGGTGATCATGTTAACCAAGCTGGTTCACTAGTAGAAGCAGATCGTTTACGTTTTGATTTCTCTCATTTTGGTCCAATGACTAATGATGAAATTGATCAAGTTGAACGCTTAGTAAATGAAGAAATTTGGAAAGGTATTGACGTTAACATTCAAGAAATGGATATTGCTTCAGCTAAAGAAATGGGCGCAATGGCATTATTCGGTGAAAAATATGGTGATGTTGTGCGTGTAGTAAATATGGCACCATTTTCAATTGAATTATGTGGTGGTATTCATGTCCGCAATACTTCTGAAATTGGTTTATTCAAAATAGTAAGTGAGTCAGGTACAGGAGCTGGTGTGCGTCGTATTGAAGCATTAACAGGTAAAGCAGCTTTCTTATATTTAGAAGATATTCAAGAGAAATTTAATACGATGAAATCACAGCTGAAAGTGAAATCTGATGATCAAGTAGTCGATAAGTTAACACAATTGCAAGATGAAGAAAAAGCATTATTAAAACAATTAGAGCAACGTGACAAAGAAATCACATCACTTAAAATGGGTAATATTGAAGATCAAGTTGAAGAAATCAATGGCTATAAAGTATTGGTTACTGAAGTGGATGTACCAAATGCGAAAGCAATTCGCTCGACAATGGACGATTTTAAATCTAAACTACAAGATACAATTATCATTCTTGCAAGTAATGTTGATGATAAAGTATCGATGGTTGCAACTGTCCCTAAATCTTTAACAAATAATGTTAAAGCCGGTGATCTTATCAAACAAATGGCACCAATCGTTGGTGGTAAAGGTGGCGGTCGTCCAGATATGGCTCAAGGTGGCGGTACACAACCTGAAAATATCTCAAAATCATTAAGCTTTATTAAAGATTACATTAAAAATCTATAATTTAAAGCCATAATATTGTATGATGATAGTGAGTTATATTTGTAATTAAAGGAGTGTCGCAAATGGAAAACTTTGATAAAACAATGAAATTCGACTATGAAGAACTTCCAACACAAGATGTAAGAGATGTTTTAAATAATGTTTATCGAACATTAGATGAACGAGGATATAATGCCGTAAACCAAATTGTAGGTTATTTATTATCAGGTGACCCTGCGTATATTCCACGCCAAAATGAAGCAAGAAATCAAATTCGTCATATTGATAGAGATGTTATTATGGAAGAGCTTGTTTCTTACTATTTAAAAGAGCAAAATAAATAATTTATGTTACAACATAAAATTTTAGGACTCGATGTCGGTAGTAGAACGGTAGGAATTGCAATTAGTGATATAATGGGTTGGACGGCACAAGGATTAGACACACTCCGAATCAATGAAGAAAATAATGAATTAGGTATTGACCAATTAGTAGACATTATTAAAAAACATAATGTGGGTACAGTCGTAATAGGACTACCTAAAAACATGAATAATTCAATAGGATTTCGAGGCGAAGCTTCGTTAACATATAAAGAAAAATTATTAGAAGCTTATCCTTCTATTGAGATTGTGATGTGGGATGAAAGATTAAGCACAATGGCTGCTGAACGATCATTATTAGAAGCAGATGTTTCAAGACAAAAAAGAAAACAAGTGATTGATAAAATGGCAGCGGTATTTATTTTACAAGGCTATTTAGATTCACTACATTAAAAGGAGATTTTACTATGACTGAACATAATCATGATTCACAACTAGAAATTAATAACGAAGAAGAATTATTAACTTTATTCGATGAAGAAGGAAATGAAGTTTTATACCGAAAAGTTTTAGAATTTTATCATCCTGAATTCAAAAAAGAGTATGTTATCTTAGCTGAAGAAGGTGCTCAATCAGATGAAGACGATATGATTGAGCTTGTACCAATGATCAATGAACCAGATGAGTCAGGTGACGGTGGTAAGTTAGTACCAATCGAAACTGATGAAGAATGGGACATGATTGAAGAAGTTGTAAATACTGAAATGGAAGAATAATTAAAAAGATTTTACTCTTGCTAACCTTAAGATGGGGAGGCAAGAGTATTTTTTTAAGTCAAGCAATGTATAAATAATTAACGCTTATAATTTTATTGAAAATATGGTAAAATATCTAAAGTTAAATTTTATATGAATGATTCGCTTCTATAAATAAAATAGCTTTGCGTCTAACACGAAATCAGTCATTTAATTGGTTGGCAAAATTATAATCAATTGTGAAGGCTGATTTATTTTATTGTCATAATCATATTGACTTATTTTACATAAAGGAAGTTTAAAACATGGATGACCTAAATAAAAAATATTTAATAGATTTACATCAACATCAAAATAGTTCAATCGAAGTTTTGCGTGAATTTGCCGAAGTAAATGAAGTGCCAATCGTAGATCGTTTAACATTAGATTTAATTAAGCAATTAATTCGTATGAATAATGTTAAAAATATTTTAGAAATTGGCACAGCAATCGGCTATAGTTCTATGCAATTCGCTTCTATATCTGATGACATTCATGTCACAACGATAGAGCGTAATGAAACGATGATTCAATATGCTAAACAAAATTTAGCTACTTATCATTTTGAAAACCAGGTTCGAATTATTGAAGGTAATGCTTTAGAGCAATTTGAAAATGTAAATGACAAAGTTTATGATATGATATTTATTGATGCAGCAAAAGCGCAATCAAAGAAATTTTTTGAAATATATACACCACTTTTAAAGCACCAAGGTCTCGTAATTACAGATAATGTTTTATATCACGGTTTTGTATCGGATATTGGGATTGTTAGATCGAGAAATGTAAGACAAATGGTTAAAAAGGTTCAAGATTATAATGAGTGGTTAATAAAGCAACCAGGATATACAACGAATTTTTTAAATATAGACGATGGATTAGCGATTTCAATTAAAGGAGAATGACTATGACAGAATTACTTGTCACACCCAAGTCATTAAGCCATATGGAAACACTTATTGATTTAGGTGCAGATGCTTTTGTAATTGGCGAGCAAAAGTTTGGTTTAAGACTTCCAGGGGAATTCAATAGACAACAAATGACAGAGGCTGTCGCATTAGCTCACAAAAACGATAAAAAAGTATATGCGGCGGTGAATGGATTATTTCATAATTATCATTTAGATGCTGTAGAAGATTATATTAATTTTTTACATGAAATACGAGTTGACAGAATTATTTTCGGGGATCCAGCAGTAGTAATGTATGTGAAGGCGCAAGAGAATCCAATACCACTTCATTGGAATGCAGAGACGTTAGTAACTAATCATTTTCAATGTAATTACTGGGGTAAAAGAGGCGCATCAAGAGCTGTCTTAGCACGTGAGCTGAATTTGGATGAAATTATTAATATAAAAGAAAATTCAAATGTGGAAATTGAGGTGCAAGTTCAAGGAATGACTTGTATGTTCCAATCAAAGCGTATGCTACTAGGCAATTATTATACGTTCCAAGATCGCCAAATGAAAATTGAACGTCGCAATGATGAACAATCTTTATTACTTTATGATGAAGAAAGACAAAATAATTACCCAGTTTACGAAGATTACAATGGTACGCACATTATGTCACCAAACGACATTTGTTTAATTGAAGAATTAGCACCATTTTTTGAGGCGGGAATAGATTCATTTAAAATCGATGGTATTCTACAAACGGAAGAATATATTAATGTGGTAACGGAACAGTATCGTCAAGCGATAGATTTGTACAATGAAGATCCTGAAATCTATGAAGATGAGAAATTTATGTTGATGGACCCAATTGAAGAAATTCAACCTGATCATCGACCATTTGACGAAGGTTTCTTATATAAACAAACAGTATATTAAGGAGGTTAATCATGAAGACAATAGAAGAGATTAAATCAACTCCTAAAACAGTTATGAAGAAACCAGAATTATTAGCACCTGCTGGAAACTTAGAAAAGTTAAAAATAGCAGTACATTATGGCGCTGATGCCGTATTTTTAGGTGGTCAAGAATATGGATTACGTTCAAATGCTGATAATTTCACGATGGAAGAAATAGCTGAAGGTGTTGAATTTGCGAACCGTTACGGTGCCAAAATTTATGTTACGACAAATATTATTGCACATGATGAGAATATTGAAGGTCTAGAATCATATTTGCGTAATTTGGAAAAGACAGGTGCGACAGGTATCATTGTTGCAGATCCTTTAATTATCGAAACATGTAAAGAAGTTGCGCCAAAACTTGAAATTCATTTATCTACTCAACAATCACTTTCTAATTACAAAGCTGTAGAATATTGGAAAGAAGAAGGATTGGATCGTGTTGTATTAGCACGTGAGACCGGCGCGATGGAAATGCGTGAAATGAAGGAAAAAGTAGATATTGAAATCGAAGCATTTATTCATGGTGCTATGTGTATCGCCTATTCAGGTAGATGTACATTAAGTAATCATATGACTGCAAGGGATTCCAACAGAGGTGGTTGCTGTCAAAGTTGTCGTTGGGATTATGAATTA
Source organism: Staphylococcus sp. GDB20D11A (assembly GCF_016893255.1). Lineage (NCBI taxonomy): Bacteria > Bacillati > Bacillota > Bacilli > Caryophanales > Staphylococcaceae > Staphylococcus > Staphylococcus sp. GDB20D11A. Next base: position 194,607 of record NZ_JAFEPJ010000002.1, on the reverse strand, counting down.
TTAGAAGTTGATGATAATGGTGAGCTTGATGTATTTTATAATCAAGGTGAAGTTACACCGTTTGCGATGAGTCCTAAAGATTTAAAATTAATCGAATCTATTCCTCAAATGATGGATATTGGTGTGGACTCATTAAAAATTGAAGGACGTATGAAGTCAATTCATTATATTGCAACAGTTGTCTCAGTATATCGTAAAGTCATTGATGCGTATGCGGCAGATCCTGACAACTTTAAGATTAATCCGGAATGGTTAATTGAGTTAGATAAATGTGCAAATAGAGACACTGCACCAGCATTCTTTGAGGGTACACCTGGTTATGAAGAACAGATGTTTGGTCAACAACAATCTAAAAAATCACCATTTGATTTTTGCGGTTTGGTATTAGATTATAATGAAGATACAAAAATTGCGACTATTCAACAACGAAATAACTTTAAACCAGGTCAAGAAATAGAATTCTTTGGTCCAGAAATTGAAACATTTACACAAGTAGTAGAAGCAATTTATGATGAAGAAGGTAACAGCTTAGACGCGGCGCGCCATCCATTACAAATCGTTCAAATTAAAGTGGATCGCCCGATATATCCAAACAACATGATGAGAAAGGAAATTGGCTAATGAAAGCTACTACAATCATTGGCATAGCTGGTGGATCTGGCTCAGGAAAAACAACTGTAACTAACGAAATTATGAAAAACTTAGAAGGTCATAGTGTCGCTTTACTTGCTCAAGATTACTATTATAAAGATCAAAAGCACTTGACTTTCGACGAGCGCCTAGAAACCAATTATGACCATCCATTTGCATTCGATAATGATTTATTAATTGAAAATCTTAAAGACTTGAAAAATGGTAAAGCAGTAGAAGTACCGACATATGATTATGCTAGTCATACAAGAAGTGACATTACCATTGATTTTAAACCTAAAGATGTTATTATCGTAGAAGGTATTTTCGCTTTAGAAAATAAGGTATTACGTGATATGATGGATGTTAAAATATATGTTGATACAGATGCAGACTTGAGAATATTACGCCGTTTAACACGAGATACTAAAGAGCGTGGGCGTTCAATGGACTCTGTTATCAATCAATATTTAAGTGTTGTTAGACCTATGCATGACCAATTTATTGAACCGACTAAGAAATATGCTGATATAATTATTCCTGAAGGTGGGAGCAATAAAGTTGCAATAGATATTATGACAACAAAAATTCAGTCTTTAGTTAGCAAGCAATAGTATAATTCAGTAAAGGAAGATGACAATATGGAAAATCAAAAGCAATATCCAATGACTCAAGAAGGTTTTGAAAAATTAGAGCGTGAACTTGAAGAATTAAAAACAGTTAAGCGTCCTGAAGTAGTAGAGAAAATTAAAGTTGCACGTTCATTTGGTGACTTATCAGAGAACTCTGAGTATGATGCAGCAAAAGATGAACAAGGATTCATCGAACAAGATATTCAAAGAATCGAGCATATGTTAAGAAATGCATTAATCATTGAAGATACTGGAGATAACAACGTTGTTAAAATTGGTAAAACAGTAACGTTTGTAGAATTACCAGGTGATGAAGAGGAAAGTTATCAAATCGTTGGTTCAGCTGAATCAGATGCATTTAATGGTAAGATTTCAAATGAATCACCAATGGCTAAAGCGTTAATTGGTAAAGGTTTAGATGATGAAGTTCGTGTTCCACTACCTAATGGTGGCGAAATGAACGTAAAAATTGTTAATATCCAATAAATGGTCAAATTGATTGTTTAATTGCGCGATTGAAGTGTGTTAATGATACTTCGGTCGTGCTTTTTTATATTCAAAATCAAAAAATCGGACAGATGAAAAGTAAAAATTTTCCATCAGACCGATTGATAGCAGAACCTAAATTAGTGTAAGAGCTTCAATATTAACTACTCCATTTTAAAAAAGCAAAATATTTCCGATAAAACAAATTGATTATCATTTGTTATTGTATGCGATTTGAATTACTTATTAAACAACTTGTGCTTCTCAATGATACAATGAAAAGGTATTCAATACTGGTTTATTGCAATACAAAGGGGGATTTAGAGTGGATGTAAGATTTATTAACGAGCAGACAATTATGATTTATTTTGAAAATAAAATATCCGAAGAGACATATCGAAATGTCACAGCAATGGTACGGTGGATACGAGAAAAAGAAATATTAGAAATTCAAGATATTGTCCCTTCGTATCGAGCAGTTCTAATATATTTTGATGAACAAGTTATAACACCTTCTAAATTAATTGAAAATTTAGAACTTAACAAATTTAATGAAAAAAATGTTCATACTGTGAATCAAACCAATCGTATTATTAAAATACCTGTTCAATATGGTGGTACATATGGACCTGATATTGAAGAAGTAGCAAAGCATAATCGAATAACTGTTGAGCAAGTTATTGAAAAACATACAAATAAACCTTATTTAATATATATGCTAGGATTTATGCCTGGATTTCCATACTTAGGCGGACTTGATGAACAACTACATACACCTAGACGTAATCAGCCAAGGTTAAAAATTCATGCAGGTTCTGTAGGTATTGCGAATAATCAAACAGGACTATATCCATCAGATTCTCCTGGCGGATGGCAAATTATTGGACGCACACCGTTAAAAGTATTTAGCAGCGAGCGTGAACCAATGTCAATGTATGAAGCAGGAGAATGGATACAATTTTATGCAATAGATGAACAGGAATTTATACAAATCGAAAGAGATATATCAGATGGCAAATTTAATGTTGATGACTGGGTGGTGATTGAAAATGTCAATTAAGATTTTACAACCAGGTCTCTTTTCAACGGTACAAGATCTAGGAAGAAAAGGTTATGAACATATTGGATTTTCAGGCGCAGGTGCCATGGATCAATTTAGTTTTAAGGTTGCGCAGTCATTAATTAACAATGATGGTCCAGCGATTGAATATACTTTGGTTGGTCCTACCATTCAATTTAATACGCAAAATACATTTGTTATAACCGGTGGTAGTGTAAATGCCTCGCTAAATAATAAAACTATATCAATGAATTCTGTCATATTAGCTGAGAAAGGTGACATTTTAAAAATAGGTGCAATAACCAAAGGTGCACGCGGTTATCTTACTTTTGGTCATACTATCAACGTACCTCCAATTGCTGAAAGTTATGCAACACATACCCGAAGCAGTATAGGAGGATTCAAGGGTAGAAAGTTATTAGCTAATGATGTAATAACAGTGAAAATAAATAATGACTTTAAAGAAAACATTGGAAAGACTATTCATTTACAGGACGACTTATTGCCAGAAAATAATATTATACACATTCTTCAAGGACCTCAATTCGAGGCATTTTCTGAAGAGGCTAGAGCGAAAATTGTAAATCATCCATATTTAATTACTGAACAATCAGACCGTATGGGGTATCGTTTGGAAGGTGACAGCGTTGCACCAATTAATCAAGCAGATATCATTTCTGAACCGGTTGCTCTTGGCAGTGTTCAAGTACCAAATGATGGTCAACCTATTATTCTGCTTAATGATAAACAAACGATAGGTGGTTATACCAAAATTGCAACTGTATGTAAATTTGATCTGCCAAAGTTAGCACAGATGAAACCACAAGATACAATTCAATTTAAATGGATATCATTCCAAGAAGCTGTAGATAAGAATCGGGAACAAATGTCTCTGTTTAATGAAATTCTTAAGAGTCATCAAAAGACTCCAATTTTTGATACATCTAGCTTGCGACATACTTCGAAAAAATTAGCAACAATTTTAAAAGGGGATTTGTAAAATGAATATTAAAAAAATCGAACAAATAATCAAATTAGTGAAGGAAAATGATGTTAAGAAATTTAAATATAAAAATTTTGAAGATGAAATAGAAATTGACTTCACTGACTCGAATCATTTGGCTGCACACAGTAATCAATCAAATCAAAGTATGAACAATAATGATTTGACAGCTTCAAAAGCGAATGATAACTCCGATGTTTCGACAAATGATTATCATGACATTAAATCACCAATGGTAGGTACATTCTTTTTACAAGACAGTAAAGAATTAACTGAACCAATTGTGAAAGTCGGTGACAAAGTTAACAAGGGAGATATTATAGGATATGTTGAAGCGATGAAAGTATTAAACGAGGTAACAACAGATGTTGCTGGAGAAATTACTGAAATAGTAGCTGATCATGGCACAAATGTTGAATACGACCAAGTTTTGGTACGTATTAAGTAAAGGGGGTAAGTAAATGCTTCGTTGTTTAATTGCGAACAGAGGTGAAATTGCTGTAAGGATTATAAGAGCTTGCAGAGAATATGGGATTGAAACTGTAGCAGTTTTTGCAAAAGGGGACGAGCAAAGCTTGCATGTACATTTAGCAGATCAAGCTATATGTATTGGGGAAGCTAATGCTTTAGATAGTTATTTAAATATTGACCGCATCATATCTGCTGCACAAATCACTGGTGCTAATGCAATTCACCCAGGTTATGGCTTTTTATCAGAATCAACAAAATTTGCTCAAACCGTTGAGGAACAAGGCATAGCGTTTATAGGGCCTACTAAAAAAACGATGGAAATGATGGGGGATAAAATAACAGCAAGACAAACAGTTCATCATGCAGGTGTTCCTGTGATTCCAGGATCAAATGGTGCTGTGAATCATGTGTCTGAAATTGAGAAGCTTGCCAAAGACATCGGTTATCCAGTTGTTATCAAAGCTGCCAGTGGCGGTGGTGGTAAAGGTATACGTATTGTAAAGAAAGCTGAAGATTTAGAAAAGGCATTTAAAGAAGCTAAAAGTGAAGGAAAAAAATACTTTGATGATGATCGTGTTTATGTTGAGGCTTTTATACCTGTTGCAAAACATGTTGAAGTTCAAGTTATGGGGGATGGGCAGGATAATTATGTACATTTAGGGGAACGTGATTGTTCTGTACAACGTAAAAATCAAAAATTAATCGAAGAATCTCCTTGTGCAGCATTAACTGAAGAAAGACGACAACAAATATGTAACGATGCTGTTAAAGTTGCACGTGCAGCAAATTATAGAAGTGCAGGTACGATTGAATTTTTAGTAACTGATACCGCACATTACTTTATTGAAATGAATGCTCGAATTCAAGTTGAACATACTGTTACAGAGATGCGAGCAGAACGTGATTTGGTTGCAGCACAATTGTATTTATTGGAACATAATCATTTACCTTTTTCACAAAGCGATATTCAATTTAATGGTCATGTGATAGAAGCGAGAATAAATGCCGAAAATCCTGAAAAGAAATTTCAACCAACACCTGGTAAAGTGACAGCGTTACATTTACCACAAGGCTTTAATGTGCGAGTCGATTCTTTACTATATCACGGTTATCAAGTTTCACCATATTATGATTCTTTAGTAGCTAAAGTAATTGTAAAATCTCATGATAGAGCTTCAGCAATTGATAAATTGAAAGCCACCTTAGATGAAATGGTGATAGATGGATTTTCTACAACTGCCGATTTTTTATATGCAGTTTTAAATTATCCACTATATCGTGATGGAGATGCAAAAGATGTTGATATTAAATTTTTAGAAAAACATCAAATTGTTAAAGGGGTGGAATTATAATGCGAGTTGATTTGAATTGTGATTTAGGAGAAGCATTTGGAAATTATTCCTTTGGTGGTGATCATCAAATTATTCCGTTAATTACAAGTGCGAATGTTGCTTGTGGTTTTCACGCTGGTGATGAAAATGTAATGAATGAAACGGTAAAACTTGCCAAAGCACATAATGTTGCAGTAGGTGCACATCCTGGTTTACCTGATTTGAAAGGCTTTGGCAGACGGAATATAGATATCTCTAATGAGGAGATTTATAATTTGATGATTTATCAATTAGGTGCATTACAAGGGTTTTGTCGCATTCATCAAGTTAAAATTAATCATGTTAAACCGCATGGTGCATTGTATCAGATGGGTGCAAAAGATAGAGAAATAGCAAGTGTTATAGCACAAGCTGTTTATGACTTTGATCCATCATTAGTGCTAGTAGGATTAGCAAATTCATATCTAATTTCAGAAGCAAAGAATGTCGGATTAATTACAGCTTCTGAAGTGTTTGCTGATAGACGATACGAAGATGATGGGCAGCTCGTTAGTAGAAAAGAAAGTGATGCTGTGATTACTGAAACTGACGAAGCACTTAAGCAGGTTTTGAAGATGGTGAAGGAAAATAAAGTTATTTCAAAAAACAATAAGGAAGTAACGTTACAAGCAGATACAATTTGTGTGCATGGTGATGGAGAACATGCATTATTATTTGTTTCGAAAATTAGAGAAATTTTAATGAAAGAAGGCATTGATATTCAATCCTTATAGGGGGCTAAAAAATGGGGAGAAATTTAAAGCTTAAAAAAGAAAGTGACTTTGAATTCACAAAAAATCATAAAAGGTTATTATTAGGTTCTGTATTTTTGATGGCAACTTCTGCAATTGGGCCAGCATTTTTAACGCAAACAGCAGTATTTACATCACAATTTTTTGCAAGTTTCGCATTTGCCATATTACTGTCTATCATCATTGACATTGGTGCACAAATTAATATATGGCGCATATTAGTTGTAACTGGTTTAAGAGGTCAAGAAATATCAAATAAAGTTGTTCCTGGGCTTGGTACTGTTATCTCAATATTGATTGCATTTGGTGGTCTAGCTTTTAATATTGGTAATATTGCTGGTGCCGGTTTAGGTTTAAATGCAATTTTTGGATTAGATGTAAAATGGGGCGCAGCTATTACTGCAATCTTTGCAATATTAATCTTTGTAAGTAAAAGTGGCCAAAAAATTATGGACGTTGTTTCAATGATTCTTGGTATTGTGATGATTTTAGTTGTGGCATATGTGATGTTTGTTTCTAATCCACCTTATGGTGATGCTTTTGTGCATACATTTGCGCCAGAACATCCAATGAAATTAGTCTTGCCAATCATTACGTTAGTTGGTGGAACTGTAGGTGGTTATATTACCTTTGCAGGTGCACATCGTATATTAGACTCTGGCATTAAAGGTAAGCAATATTTACCATTTGTAAATCAATCAGCAATTGCAGGTATTTTAACTACAGGTATTATGAGAACGTTACTATTCCTAGCGGTATTAGGAGTTGTTGTAACAGGTGTGACACTAAGTTCTGAAAATCCACCAGCTTCAGTTTTTGAACACGCAATTGGACCAATTGGAAAGAATATTTTTGGTATTGTGTTATTTGCTGCAGCTATGTCATCAGTAATTGGCTCAGCATACACAAGCGCAACATTTTTAAAAACACTTCATAAATCACTTAACAAAAGAAGTAATTTAATTGTCATTGTGTTTATCGTTATTTCAACAATGATTTTTTTATTTATTGGAAAACCAATCAGCCTTTTAATTATAGCAGGCGCGATAAATGGATGGATTTTACCTATTACGTTAGGTGCAATTTTGATTGCAAGTAAAAAGAAATCAATTGTCGGTGATTATAAACACCCAAATTGGATGTTCATCTTTGGTATCGTTGCAGTACTTGTTACAATATTGACAGGTATATTCTCATTCAAAGAAGTACTTCAGTTATTTTAAAAGACATTTCGACTAATAGCATCACTTTAAATGTTGTTAGTATTAGGCAAGATGTATTTTGATTTCCTGTGATTCATTTATAAAGCATAATTAGATATATTTTAAGAGAGAGTGGTGCATGACAAGTATACTGCTCTTTTTGTTATGATGAAAAATCTTTTTCTATTGATTGAGAAAATAGATATTTATATAGTTTTTAAAGAAAAAAAGTGATAATATTTAGCTAATCTAATAAAAATGGATTTATTGAGCTAAAAATACATTTTAAATGAGTAGAGGAGGCTGCAAATGGGTTACAGAACTTTAAAAAGTATTTTTCATGAACACAATGAAAGTAAAATGAAGGAAGAGTATATTAAAAGATTTAATTCTTTAGCTTCTTTCAATACTAATATTAATATCATACCTATGGAAAATGGAAAAAAAGTTAATGATGTGGAATATCCTCTATTCTTTATGGTGACTAAAAATCTATCAAAAAAACAAGAATTAATATCAATTAATAGTAGAAAAATTGATAGAGCACTTAATTCTTTACCTTATGCAGCTAGAGAACAATATTTTAATGATTTATTAATCGATGAATTACAAAGTACTAATGAAATTGAAAATGTATTTAGTACTAAACAAGAGATTGCACATGCGTTAAATAACCAAGCATCAGAATTTCTTAAGTTCAGAGGCCTCGTGGATCAATATAAAAAGATAGAACTTAATAAAAAAATTAAAGTTGATAATGTAAGAGACATTAGAGCGATTTACGATAAATTAGTTTTAAATGAAATTAACGAACAAGATAAGTTAGATGGAGAGCTATTTCGTAAAAATTTTGTCGGTGTGCATGATGGGTCAACGAATAAATATATACATGTTGGGTTACAACCTGAAACCAAAATTGTTGAATATATAGGTGAAATGCTAACATTTTTAAAATATTTTGATGCGCCTCAGCCGTTCAAAATCATGGCTAGTCATTATCTGTTTGAATATATACATCCTTTTTATGATGGCAATGGTAGAGTTGGAAGATTTATAATTGCCAAGCTCTTGAGTGATTATTATGATAATTATACTGCTTTGACATTTTCATATGTCATAAATAGAAATAAATCGAAATATTACAAGGCGTTTATGACTGCTTCAAATCATTTGAATTGTGGTGATTTGACGGAATTTATTGACACAATGCTTGAGTTATTGATAGCAGGACAAGAAAGAATACTTGATGAGTTAATACCAAAAATGGATGCGACTGAAAAATTAACGCTTTATTTAACTAGTCATTATAAACAGATAGATTATGAATTTTTGTATCTCCTTTCAATGGATAAATTGTTTGGAAATAAAAGAAATAGATTAACATTAATTGATTTAGAAAACATATTGGGAGTAGGAAGAGTAAAAATTAATAATACAATTAAAAAATTTGGTAACTACTTAGTTAAAATTAAAAGTAGACCAACAATTTATGAGATAAGTGATGAATTTCTAAATTCGATTATAAAATAAATGTAATATGTGATTCAGCTATACTTATAGTATTTGTAAGATTGCGTAATTGCTTCATTGAAAAAATATATTTTAAGAGAGTGGTGCATGACAAATGTACTGCTCTTTTTGTTGTGTATCAGTATTGTGATGTTTTAATGCGAATATTATATGAATTATTATGAAATTTAATAAAAATAATTGAAATAATTATCATTTTTTCTGATATACTGTTAAACGGTTTGGAATTTTTAAGTTTACACTGTATTGGTTGATATAACTCAACTAATAATTGCGAACAGGGTATTTCAAATTGAAAAGTATTATGAGTGTGATACATAAATCAAAATTGTAGGCTCTAGGGAGTGGGACAGAAATGATATTTTCGCAAAATTTATTTCGTCGTCCCACCCAACTTGCACATTATTGTAAGCTGACTTTCCGCCAGCTTCTATGTTGGGGCCCCGCCCCAACTTGCATTGCCTGTAGAATTTCTTTTCGAAATTCTCTGTGTTGGGGCCCCTGACTAGAATTGAAAAAAGCTTGTTACAAGTGCATTTTCGTTCAGTCAACTACTGCCAATATAACTTCGTAGAGCATAGAACATTGATTTCTTTCCTAGCCTGTTTATCATTTATGTCTCGCTCTCAAATGTAAATTAATAATTGATTTTGGGGGAGTTTGAAGTTAAATATTTAACAGGATTTATTTTAATATTATTGTTAGAAGGAATTTTGACAAATTCAGCAAGTGCAATCGAATATTCAGACTTACATCATAAAAGTAAACTTAATTCAAAGCGTCTAAGTAATGCTAAGATGTCATTCATCAATCCAACTCAGCTTGAAAATAAAAAAACAAACGATAGACTGTTGACTCATGATTTGTTATTTCATGACATGTTCTTAAATGATGCTTCGAAAAAGGATTTTAAAGTTGAATTCGAAAATGAGGCACTTTCCAATGAATTTATAAATAAGAATATCGATATATATGCTGGAAGCTATAGCTATGAATGTCATGGGGGAGAAACCAATAAAACGCAATGTAGTTATGGAGGGGTTACTTTAAGTGACAATAATAAGTACGATGATTATAAGAATATACCTTGTAATTTATGGATTGACGGACATCAAACAGAAATAGAACTAACTGCAGTAAAAACGAAAAAGAAAATTGTTACCATTCAAGAATTAGATGTTCAATTAAGAAATTATTTGAGTGAGAAGTATAAGTTGTACGAAAAAGGTGGCGACATTGTTAAAGGGTATGTTAAATATCATAATGATGATGAAAAAAATGTAGAATATGATTTTTATAATTTAAATGGTGAGTATGGTCATGAGGTATTAAAAATGTATGCTGATAATAAAACTATCAATAGTGACAAATTGCATTTAGATATCTATTTATTCAAATCATAATTTAAGTGAGTTAATCATTAATGATCTTTGACAGTGAAATATAAAGTACCTGTCATTATATTGTTACAAATAAAAACAGCAGTAAGGATGCTACCACTCAGAAAAGTCTTACTGCTGTTTTCTATTAGAATAATCTTTAATGCACACAGGAATTCGATACGAAACAAATATGATTAACTGTATAATTACAAAATAAAACTACTATAGTAAAAAGAAGATAAAGACGATGATAATAAATGCATCGAATATAATTTTCTTGATGTTTTTATCAACAACATCAGGTAAGGACATAAGTATAAATCCTAGAATTAGAGTGTAGCGACATATGTTCATAATTGTTGCTGTAAACTCGATATTAAATGAAAACTTTAAAAATATACTTATAAATAAAATGACAAACGACGCAATTGCAATAAAACTGCCGTATGTAGCTATCTTTGTTACGAGACTATTTTGATTATTTTCAGCCATTGTAAAATCCTCTTATTTCATCATTATTATTTTAAACATATCATTTTCCTGTTATTTAATAAAGTTTCTTGACACGATTGGCTGATGTAATTGATATGATTAGTTTTGAAAAATAGACAAATTAGAAGCATCGATTTCACTGTTATGAGTTCAAAAATAATTATTTATGATACCAAGTTATTGTGAATGTTTTTATAAAAATAAAGCAAAAGTTTTATACAGTAATGAAAATCATGATACTTGTCGTTGTAGTGATTAAAATGTGATAAAATAACAAATGCTAGGATTTTTTAAAAGAGGTGAATCAAAGGATGATTGGTATAATTGGTGCCATGGAAGAAGAAGTAAAAATATTAAAAAATAAATTAACACAATTAAGCGAAATTTCAGTTGCACATGTTAAATTTTATACTGGCATTTTAAAAGATAGAGAAGTAGTGATTACCCAAAGCGGCATTGGAAAAGTTAATGCTGCAATTTCTACGACATTATTAATTAATAAGTTTAAACCGGACATCATTATTAATACAGGTTCTGCTGGAGCTTTAGATGAAAGTTTAAATGTAGGTGACGTTCTTATAAGTGATGATGTAAAATATCATGATGCGGATGCAACAGCATTTGGTTATGAATATGGACAAATACCACAGATGCCGGTAGCATTTCAATCAAGTAAACCTTTAATAGAAAAAGTATCTCAAGTTGTACAACAACAACAATTAACAGCTAAAGTAGGCTTAATTGTAAGTGGTGATAGCTTTATCGGTAGTGTTGAACAACGCCAAAAAATTAAAAAAGCATTTCCAAATGCGATGGCGGTTGAAATGGAAGCAACTGCAATTGCACAAACATGTTATCAATTTAATGTACCATTTGTTGTAGTTCGTGCAGTTTCAGACTTAGCAAATGGAGAAGCGGAAATGAGCTTCGAAGCATTTTTAGAAAAAGCAGCTGTATCTTCAAGTCAAACTGTTGAAGCATTAGTGTCTCAATTATAAAAAGGTAAAGGTGAGTTAAATGGGTTTAGTTCGCAAGTTTTTTATGCCGAATTCATATGTTCAATCAATATTTCAAATTGATTTAGACAAGTTAGTGGACAAAGGCGTTAAAGGTATTATTACAGATTTAGATAATACGCTAGTAGGTTGGGATGTTAAAGAACCTACAGAACGTGTTAAAGCATGGTTTAAGGAAGCTAATGAAAAAGGAATCACTATTACAATCGTGTCTAATAATAATGAGTCTCGTGTTGCTAGTTTTAGTCAGCATTTAGACATCGATTTTATTTTTAAAGCGAGAAAGCCAATGGGGAAAGCGTTTGATAAAGCAATAACTAAGATGAATATCAGACCAGATCAAACTGTTGTTATAGGTGACCAAATGCTTACTGATGTATTTGGTGGTAATCGTCGAGGTTTATATACAATTATGGTCGTTCCAGTTAAACGAACTGATGGCTTTATTACTAAGTTTAATAGATTAATTGAAAGACGATTATTACGTCATTTCAGTAAAAAAGGTTATATCACATGGGAGGAAAATTGATTGTCTGACATTTTAAAATGTATCGGTTGTGGTGCGCCACTTCAATCTGAAGATAAAAATAAACCTGGTTTTGTACCAGAGCATAATATGTTTCGTGATGACGTGATTTGCAGACGTTGTTTCCGCTTGAAAAATTATAACGAAGTTCAAGATGTAGGATTAGAAAGTGAAGACTTTTTAAAATTATTATCAGGACTTGCGGATAAAAAGGGCATTGTCGTCAATGTTGTGGATGTATTTGACTTTGAAGGATCATTTATTAATGCAGTTAAACGTATTGTCGGAAACAAAAAAATCATTTTAGCAGCAAATAAATTGGATTTATTACCGAAACAAATTAATAAACGTCGAGTTAAAGAATGGTTAAAACGAACAGCAAGAAAATATGGTTTGGAAGCTGACGATGTCGTATTAATTTCAGCTGAAAAAGGCTGGGGCATAGACGACTTATTATCATCAATTGCGAATATTCGAGAAAATGAAGATGTGTATATTGTAGGGACAACGAATGTTGGGAAATCTACATTGATTAATAAACTGATTGAAGCTAGTGTTGGTGAAAAAGATGTAGTAACAACTTCAAGATTCCCTGGAACAACTTTAGATATGATAGATATTCCTTTAGATGAAACATCATTTATGTATGATACACCAGGTATTATTCAAGATCATCAAATGACGCATTTAGTTAGTGAAAAAGAATTGAAAATTATTATGCCTAAGAAAGAAATAAAACAACGCGTATATCAATTAAATGAGGCGCAAACATTATTCTTCGGCGGTCTAGCGCGCATAGATTATGTATCAGGTGGTAAACGTCCGTTAGTTTGTTTCTTTTCTAATGACTTGAATATACATCGTACTAAAACGGAGAAGGCCAATGATTTATGGCGTAATCAACTTGGCGATTTATTAACGCCACCTGGAAATCCACAAAATTTTGATCTTAATGAGGTAAAGGCTGTTAGACTTGAAACAGGCAAAGAGAAACGCGATGTTATGATCTCTGGTCTAGGCTTTATAACTATAGGACCAGGAGCTAAAGTAATCGTTCGTGTTCCTAAAAATGTTGATGTTGTATTAAGAAATTCTATTTTATAAGGTGATTTAAAAAATGAAATTTGCAGTTATCGGAAATCCTATTTCACATTCCTTGTCGCCCGTTATGCATAGAGCAAATTTTAATTCTTTAGGATTAGATGATACTTATGAAGCTTTAAATATTCCAATTGAAGATTTTCATTTAATTAAAGAAGTTATTTCGAAAAAAGAATTAGACGGTTTTAATATCACAATTCCTTATAAAGAACGTATCATACCGTATTTAGAGCATATTGATGAACAAGCGATTAATGCAGGTGCAGTTAACACTGTTTTGATAAAAGATGGCAAGTGGATAGGGTATAATACAGATGGTATTGGTTATGTTAAAGGATTGCACAGTGTTTATCCAGATTTAGAAAATGCATATATTTTAATTTTGGGCGCAGGTGGTGCAAGTAAAGGTATTGCTTATGAATTAGCAAAATTTGTAAAGCCCAAATTAACTGTTGCGAATAGAACGATGGCTCGTTTTGAATCTTGGAATTTAAATATAAACCAAATTTCATTGGCAGATGCTGAAAAGTATTTAGCTGAATTCGATATTGTTATTAATACAACACCAGCGGGTATGGCTGGAAATAACGAAAGTATTATTAATTTAAAGCATCTTTCTCCCAATACTTTAATGAGTGACATTATTTATATACCGTATAAAACACCTATTTTAGAGGAAGCAGAGCGCAAGGGAAACCATATTTATAATGGCTTAGATATGTTTGTTTACCAAGGTGCGGAAAGCTTTAAAATTTGGACTAATAAAGATGCTGATATTAATTCTATGAAAACAGCAGTTTTACAACAATTAAAAGGAGAATAACATATGCTTACTGGCAAACAAAAAAGATACTTAAGAAGTTTAGCACACAATATTGATCCGATTTTTCAAATTGGAAAAGGCGGTATCAACGAAAACATGATTAAACAAATAGATGATACGTTAGAAAACAGAGAATTGATTAAAGTACATGTACTACAAAATAACTTTGATGATAAAAAAGAATTAGCTGAAACATTAAGCGAAGCTACGCGTAGTGAATTAGTGCAAGTGATTGGATCTATGATAGTGATTTATAGAGAATCTAAAGATAATAAAGAAATTGAATTGCCATAATAATGAAAAAGATAGTACTTTACGGCGGTCAGTTTAACCCTATCCATACTGCACATATGATAGTAGCTAGCGAAGTATTTCATGAATTACAGCCGGATGAATTTTATTTTTTACCTAGTTTTATGTCTCCATTGAAAAAGCACCATGATTTTATAGACGTTCAGCACAGATTAACAATGATACAGATGATTATCGACGAGCTTGGTTTTGGAGATATTTGCGACGATGAAATTAAACGTGGTGGTCAAAGTTATACCTATGACACAATCAAGGCATTCAAGGAGCAACACAAAGACAGTGAGTTGTACTTTGTTATTGGGACAGATCAGTATAACCAACTAGAGAAATGGTATCAAATTGAATGCTTAAAAGAAATGGTTACTTTTGTAGTTGTAAATCGAGACAAAAATAGTCAAAATGTTAATAATGCTATGATTGCAATTCAGATACCTAGGGTAGATATAAGTTCGACAATGATTCGACAAAGAGTTAGTGAAGGGAAATCTATCCAAGTTCTTGTTCCTAAATCCGTTGAAAACTATATTAAGGGGGAAGGATTATATGAACATTGAAAAAGCAAAACGGCTTGCAAAAGAGAAACTGCCAGAGAAACGTTATAATCATTCTTTAAGAGTTGCAGAAACAGCGATTAAATTAGCAGAAATTTATGATGGAGACACTAGTAAAGTAGAATTAGCAGGTGTATTACATGATTTCTGTAAATATGATGATTTAGGTAAAATGTATCAAATTGTTCGACAATACGAATTAGGTAATGATCTACTGAGTTATGGTAGTGAAATATTGCATGGTCCTGTGTGTGCAGCAATCATGGAACATGAATATGGTATCAATGATGAGGAAGTATTAATGGCTATCAAATATCATACTACTGGACGTCAACAAATGACAAAAACTGAAAAACTGATTTTTATTGCAGATTACATCGAACCTGGAAGAACAATCCCAGGAGTTGATGATATTCGAGATATGGCATACAATCAAGGTAGTTTAGATAAGACAATTTATGAAATTTCTAAACGCACAGTACTATTTTTAATACAGAAAGATATTACGGTATATAATAAGACGATTGACTGTTTAAATTATTATAACTATAGTGACGAAAGAATAAAGGATGATTAAATGAATTCACAAGAATTATTAGCAATTGCTGTGGATGCAATTGACAATAAAAAAGGCGAAGATACGATTTCTTTAGAAATGAAAGGTATCAGCGATATGACAGATTATTTTGTTGTAACGCACGGAAATAATGAAAGACAAGTTCAAGCGATTGCTAGAGCGGTGAAAGAAGTAGCCAATGAACAAAATATAGAAGTAAAACGTATGGAAGGATACAATGAAGCGCGTTGGATATTAATTGACTTAGCTGATGTTGTGGTACATGTTTTCCATAAAGACGAAAGAAATTATTATAATATTGAAAAGTTATATCAAGATGCACCATTAGAATCATATGGTCAGGTTGCGTATTAATTATGTCGCAATATGCAGAAATGAGCCTAGTGTACGATCAATTGACTCAAGATCAACCATATGAAAAATGGTTTGAAATTGTAAAAAATCACTGCAAAGATGAATCAAATATTTTAGATATTGGTTGCGGTACTGGTAGTTTAACAGTTCAACTAGAAGCTTTAGGTAATGTTACTGGTATGGATTTAAGTGTTGATATGTTGACTGTTGCAGCTCAAAAATCAGCAAATGTAAATTGGCTTGAAGGAGATATGACATCTTTTGATTTGCAACAACAATTTGATATCATCACTATTTTTTGTGACTCTCTAAATTATTTGCAAGATGAAACTGCAGTTATTGAAACATTCATCAATGTTTATCATCATCTGACTGATTCAGGTGTATTTATTTTTGATGTACATACTGTTTATAAAATGATGACTTTGTTTAATAATCAAAGTTATATTGATGATAAAGGGGACATTTTTTTAGCATGGGATGCTGTGCAAGGAGATTTACCTTTAAGTGTTTATCATGATATGACATTTTTCATTCGACATGAAGATGAAACATATTCAAGATTTGATGAGTCTCATTTTCAGAGAACATTTGATGAAAAGACATATTTGTCTTGGTTAGCTCAAGTTGGTTTTAAACATGTTGAAACATTTACTGATTTTAATATAGATGAACATAATGAAGATGCAGAAAGATTGTTTTTCATTGCGAAAAAATAAAAGTAAAACCACTCGCTCAGACGTGTATAAAGTTGAGGAGTGGTTTTATTGTATCAATTTTTATTACGCTATAAAGATTTTTTAACTCAATGCAAGTTATATATTATAAGTGCTGTTGTTTTAATTATGGTATTAATTGGTTTTATATTCTGGAGACAAGATGATTATACTACAAGAAATTTTGAAAATAAAGATACTGCTCTGAAACAAAGCACTAGTGAAATTAGTAGTTTGTCCAAATTAGAAGATGTCCAGGTCAAAGATGGAGATAATTCCAAAAATAAAGGTCCTGTATATGTCGATGTAAAAGGTGCTGTTAAACATCCTAATGTTTATAAAATGACATCTAAGGATAGAGTAGTTGATTTACTTGATAAAGCACAATTATTGGATGATGCAGATGTAAGTCAAATTAATTTGTCTGAAAAATTAACAGATCAAAAAATGATTTTCATTCCTCATAAAGGACAAAAGAATGTTGAACCACAAATTGGAGTAAACAGTGTGCACGTAAAAAATGGGAACACAAATAATACTAAAGTAAATTTAAATACGGCATCTGTATCAGAATTGATGTCTGTTCCTGGAGTTGGGCAAGCTAAAGCTAATGCAATTGTTGAATATCGCAACCAACAAGGTGCATTTCAAGAAATTGACGATTTGAAAAAAGTAAAAGGTTTTGGAAGTAAAACTTTTGATAAACTGAAATCTTATTTCACGACATAATGGATTATTTTAATTGCAAATTTTATTTTTTGTGATTAATCTTATATTATTAGAAAATGTTACTAAATTTTAAGTATGGAAGGTGAACATCTTGGAAAGAATCAAATGGGAAGAATATTTTATGGCACAAAGTCATTTGCTAGCATTACGTTCAACTTGTCAAAGATTATCTGTAGGTGCAACGATTGTTAAGGATAATCGTATTATTGCTGGTGGTTATAATGGCTCTGTAGCTGGCGAGGTGCATTGTATAGATGAAGGATGTTTAATTGAAGATGGACATTGTATCAGAACGATACATGCAGAAATGAATGCTTTATTACAATGTGCAAAACAAGGTGTATCTACTGAAGGTGCAACAATCTATGTTACTCATTTTCCATGCCTAAATTGTACAAAGTCAATTATTCAAGCAGGTATAAAGCGTATCTACTATGCAGAAGATTATCATAACCATGAATATGCAACTAAATTACTCAAACAATCTGGTATTGAATTTAAAAAAATTCCATTTTCACCAGAATATGTTGCTAAATATCTGACTAAAGGTTAATGTTTTGCTGTATGTCGCATTATCAATGATTGTAGGAGTGCTTTGGAATTCTAGCAAAGTGCTCTCTACATTTCTTTTCATTTTACTTTTGTATATTGCTTATCGTAAAAATAAAATCGTTTATGCCCCTATTTCTCTCTTTTTAATCATTTTCTCCTCATGGTATTTACATTATTCACAACAAGCAATATTTAATTATATCAATTATATTGAACGTAATTCTCAGTTTAATGAGCGTGCTCAAGTAATCCAAATTCAACGTCAAGGTAGTGACACATATAAAGGTAGGTTGAGTTTAAAAAATGAAATATATCCTTTCTTTTTAACAAATAAAAAGAATTTTGATTTAAAGAAAATTGAAAGTCGTAATTGTATTGTTAAAGGACAATTCAAAGTTAATGACAATAAGTTTGTAACTCTTAAATTACAGAGTATAGTTGTACAAAGCTGCCTAGAATCGAACCGGTCTAATTTAATTGAGAAACATAAACAGTTTATAATGAATCGAATTTATGATTCGGGTATTAAGTTTCCGGATCGTATTATGGCATTGATTACTGGTGACGTAAAAGAAATTAATGAGCAATTTAAGGAACGTGTTAAAGAGATAGGTATATATCATTTGCTGGCAGTTAGTGGCTCGCATATAGCTGCAATTGTATTCTTAATTTACCAACCTTTAAAACGATTAAATTTACCTTTATTTGTCATTAAAGGAATTACAATCATTGTATTAGCTTTATTTGCTCAATATACAAATTATGCACCTAGTGCTGTAAGAGCTATAATAATGACAACTCTTGTACTGCTTATTACTAAGCAAATTAAAATAAAGGGTATTCATCTATTAGCATTTGCATTTATAATTATGTTTATTTTAAATCCACTAGTTGTTTATGATATTGGATTTCAATTTTCATTCATCATTTCATTTTTTATTATGCTACTTTTTCCTTTTTTACAGCAATTGTCAAAGTTACAATCATTATTCATAATTACGTTTATTGCACAATTAGCTTCATTTATCGTTGCCATTCCAAACTTTCATCAAATTCAATGGGTGGGATTTTTATCTAATTTGATTTTTGTACCGTACTATTCGTTTATATTGTTTTCGCTATCTATTTTATTCTTTATTACAAGTCATTTTATTGTGGGATTAACGCCGCTAAATTACTTGGTTGACCTAAGTTTTAATTTTCATGACTGGTTACTAGACCTATTCATAAGAATCAAGCAATCACATTTTTCTGTTCCCAAGTTTAATGATTGGATATTTATAATATTTATAATTTCTGTTTATTACATATTTTGGTTATTGGCTAAACGTAAATATATATTGGTTACGTTTTGGACTATAATTATTCTGACATTATTAATAACGTTTCCAACAAATTCACATCACAAAATTACAATGTTAAATGTGGGGCAGGGAGACAGTATTTTATATGAAGGTGGTAAGAACCAAAATGTCTTGATTGATACAGGTGGGAAAGTGATTGATGATACTAAACAACCTAGTTATTCAATTTCTAAATATCATATTTTACCAACGCTAAATGAAAGAGGGATAAATGAACTAGAGTATCTAATTTTAACACATCCACACAATGACCATATTGGTGAAGTGGAATATATTATTAGTCATATTAAAATTAAACATATAGTGATATACAATAAGGGATATAGTAGTAATACATTGATGTTATTATCGAAATTAAGCCATAAGTATAACATTAAACTTATGGATGTAAGACAAGTTAGTAGTTTTAAACTTGGAGATAGTAGTTTTCTATTTTTTGATAGTTTTATTCCAAATAGCCGAGATAAAAATGAATATTCGATTATTACTATGATTACATATCAAAATAAAAAAGTTTTATTAATGGGCGATGCTAGTAAAAATAATGAATCTTTACTACTAAAAAAATATAACTTGCCGGAGATTGATGTTTTAAAAGTAGGACATCATGGGAGCAAGACAAGTAGTTCTAAAGAATTTATAGAGATGATTAAGCCTAAAATAAGTTTGATTTCTTCTGGAAAGAACAATATGTATCATCTTCCTAACATAGAAGTTGTTAAACGATTGCAAAGGATTCGCAGTCGCATTTACAATAGTCAACAAAACGGTCAAGTTACAATTGACTTAGATGATAATTTAAAAGTTGATTCAAACTCTTATGGAAATGCAAGTGGTTTATAGATACAGAAACATGATATAATCTATTGATGTGTCAAACGAATGAAAGGGTGTAATGAATGAGCGACAATATTGTAGCTATTTATGGAGATGTGCCTGAATTGGTTGAAAAACAAAGTGCAGAAATCATATCACAATTTTTGAAAAGTGATAGAGATGACTTTAACTTTGTGAAATATAATTTATACGAAACAGAGATTGCACCAATTGTTGAAGAAACATTAACATTGCCTTTCTTTTCAGATAAAAAAGCAATTTTGGTTAAAAATGCATATATATTTACAGGTGAAAAATCGCCAAAAGATATGGCTCACAATGTAGATCAATTAATAGAATTTATTGAAAAATATGATGGCGAAAATTTGATTGTCTTTGAGATATATCAAAATAAACTTGATGAAAGAAAAAAGTTAACTAAAACTCTAAAAAAGCATGCAAGGCTTAAAAAAATAGAGCAAATGTCTGAAGAAGAAATAAAAAAATGGATTCAAAGTAAATTAAATGAGAATTTCAAAGATATCAAAAGAGATGCATTAGATTTATTTATTGAGTTGACAGGTATTAACTTTAATATTGTCTCACAAGAGATAGAAAAGTTGATTTTATTTTTAGGCGATAGACCAACAATCAATAAGCAGGATGTTAACCAAATTATTAATAGAAGTTTAGAGCAAAATGTATTTTTACTGACTGAATACATTCAGAAAAGAAAGAAAGAACAAGCAATTCATTTAGTAAAAGATTTAATAACTATGAAAGAAGAACCTATTAAATTACTTGCACTAATTACAAGTAATTACCGATTATTTTATCAATGTAAGATTCTGAGTCAAAAAGGATATAGTGGACAGCAAATTGCTAAAACAATAGGCGTACATCCATACAGAGTAAAATTAGCGTTAGGACAAGTAAGACATTATCAACTTGATGAATTATTGAATATTATAGATGCTTGTGCGGAAACTGATTATAAACTTAAATCATCATATATGGATAAACAGTTAATACTGGAATTATTCATTCTATCTTTATAAAAAATAAAAGTTCAAGCATGCGCTTGAACTTTTATTTAAAAAGATTATTTATTTGCAGTCATTAATTGTGATTTAATACGGTCAGCTTTGTTTGAATGTATTAAATTACTTTGAGCAGCTTTGTCTACTAACTTAACTGCTAAGCTTACTAATTCATTTTTATTATCAGCGTTATTTGAAACAGCTGTTTTAGCGTTTTTAACTGCTGTACGCATTGCACTCTTTTGTGAAATGTTGCGTGCTTCAGCTTTTTCAGTTGTTTTTACACGTTTAATTGCAGATTTGATATTTGCCATTTCTGTCACCTCCTAAAAGTGAGTTCATCTTATCAAAATTTTATTTGATTACAACAAGAAATATTTTAACAAAAGTCTAACCGTTGTGCAATCATTTATTTGATGGGGTTAGCTTAAAATTTTGCAGATTTAATAAATTGTGTTGGAAACACAATCAATACGTTTTATAATTATAAGTACGTAATTAACATATTAACATATCGCAAGTATGTATTTAAATAAAGATTGTTATAATTTCAAAGTTCATCCAAGATTATGGCGTTTGCATTTACCTATTAAAAACGTTATTATATCAAAGATGCGAAAGATAATACGGGTTTATTTTATGAAAGTGAGAAGGATAAAATGGATAATGAGCAACGCTTAAAAAGAAGAGAGAATATAAGGAATTTCTCGATTATAGCACATATTGACCACGGAAAATCTACATTGGCTGATAGAATTTTAGAAAATACCAAATCAGTTGAAACAAGAGACATGCAAGATCAGTTACTAGATTCAATGGATTTAGAAAGAGAACGTGGTATTACAATCAAATTAAACGCAGTACGTTTAAAGTACGAAGCTAAAGATGGAAATACTTATACATTCCATTTAATCGATACGCCTGGACACGTCGATTTTACATATGAAGTGTCACGTTCTTTGGCAGCTTGTGAGGGCGCGATTTTAGTAGTAGATGCGGCTCAAGGTATCGAAGCACAAACATTAGCAAATGTTTATTTGGCATTAGATAATGAGTTAGAATTATTGCCTGTTATTAACAAAATTGATTTACCTGCTGCAGAACCTGAACGCGTGAAACAAGAAATTGAAGATATGATAGGTTTAGACCAAGATGATGTTGTTTTAGCAAGTGCTAAATCTAACATTGGAATTGAAGAGATACTTGAGAAAATAGTTGAAGTTGTGCCAGCTCCAGATGGTGACCCAGAAGCACCACTAAAAGCGTTAATTTTTGATTCTGAGTATGATCCATATAGAGGGGTAATTTCATCGATAAGAATTGTAGACGGTGTTGTTAAAGCCGGAGATAAAATTCGAATGATGGCCACTGGTAAAGAGTTCGAAGTAACAGAAGTTGGAATTAATACACCTAAGCAGCTTCCAGTTGATGAATTAACAGTTGGTGATGTTGGTTATATTATTGCAAGTATTAAAAATGTTGATGATTCTAGGGTTGGTGACACAATCACATTAGCTAGTAGACCTGCATCAGAACCATTGCAAGGTTATAAGAAAATGAATCCAATGGTATATTGTGGACTGTTCCCGATAGATAACAAAAATTATAATGATTTAAGAGAAGCATTAGAAAAATTACAATTGAATGATGCATCATTAGAATTCGAGCCTGAATCATCACAAGCATTAGGTTTTGGTTATAGAACTGGTTTCTTAGGTATGTTACACATGGAAATAATTCAAGAAAGAATTGAAAGAGAATTTGGCATTGAATTAATTGCAACCGCACCATCTGTAATTTATCAATGTATTTTAAGGGACGGTTCAGAAGTGACGGTTGATAACCCAGCACAAATGCCAGATCGTGATAAAATTGATAAAATATTTGAGCCATATGTTCGTGCAACTATGATGGTTCCAAATGACTATGTAGGTGCAGTAATGGAATTATGTCAACGTAAACGTGGACAATTTATAAATATGGACTATTTAGATGATATTCGTGTAAATATTGTTTATGAATTACCTTTAGCTGAAGTTGTATTTGATTTCTTCGATCAACTTAAATCTAATACCAAAGGATATGCATCATTTGATTATGAGTTCATCGAAAATAAAGAAAGTAATTTAGTGAAGATGGATATTTTATTAAATGGTGATAAAGTGGATGCTCTAAGCTTCATAGTTCATAGAGATTTTGCATATGAACGTGGTAAAGCATTAGTTGAAAAACTTAAAACGTTAATTCCAAGACAGCAATTTGAAGTACCTGTACAGGCTGCAATAGGACAAAAAATTGTAGCACGTACAAATATTAAATCAATGGGTAAAAATGTTTTAGCTAAATGTTATGGCGGTGACATAAGCCGTAAACGTAAATTACTTGAAAAACAAAAAGCAGGTAAAGCTAAGATGAAAGCAGTTGGTAATGTTGAAATTCCACAGGATGCTTTCTTGGCTGTATTGAAAATGGATGACGAATAATTTTTAAAAAATTAATTAACAATTAACAATTAACAATGAATAAAGTTTAATAACTAAAAAGCGGGAGCCTAGGATAAATTAACGTCCTGGGCTTTACAATGTTATATTGGCAGTCATCGACAGAGTTAAAATGAGCTTATAACAATGGGGCCCCAACATAGAAGCTGACGAAAAGTCAGCTTACAATAATGTGCAAGTTGGGGTGGGACGACGAAATAAATTTTGCGAAAATATCATTTCTGTCCCACTCCCTTATGCATGAGTTTAACTCATGTAATTCTATTTTTAAGTACATATTACCTCTGGCTAATGTGTAAGAGCCACTACATAATAAATCATTAGTGGTTCTTTATTATTTCTATCTCACTCTCTCTTAACATTTATAAATATTAAAATGAATCGATATATTAGACAATCATTGATTAAACGTTAAAGTTAAAAGTAAGAATAATTGCAGATAGTCCAACAGGATATAGCCGATTGGATAAAAAGTCTGAGAAGCGGGGCATTAAAATGACGGTACAAAGTGCATATATACATATTCCATTTTGTGTAAGAATATGTACATATTGTGATTTCAATAAATATTTTATACAGAATCAACCTGTAGATGAGTACTTAGATGCACTAATCACAGAAATGTCTACAGCAAAATATAGGATCTTAAAGACCATGTATGTAGGTGGCGGCACACCAACGGCCCTTTCTATTAATCAGTTGGAAAGATTACTTAAAGCAATACGTGATACGTTTACAATCACAGGCGAGTATACATTTGAAGCAAATCCTGATGAGTTAACTAAAGAGAAAGTCCAACTATTAGAGAAATATGGAGTAAACAGAATTTCAATGGGCGTTCAAACATTCAAGCCGGAGTTATTGTCTGTTTTAGGTAGAACGCACAATACTGAAGATATTTACACTTCGGTGTTAAATGCTAAAAACGCAGGTATTAAATCAATCAGTTTAGATTTAATGTATCATTTACCGAAACAGACGATTGAAGATTTTGAACAAAGTTTAGATCTAGCTTTAGATATGGATATTCAACATATTTCGAGTTACGGCTTAATACTTGAACCTAAAACCCAATTTTATAATATGTATAGAAAAGGCTTGCTCAAACTTCCTAATGAGGATTTAGGTGCTGACATGTATCAGTTGCTGATGTCTAAGATAGAACAATCTCCTTTCCATCAATACGAAATATCTAATTTTGCATTAGATGGCCATGAATCAGAACATAATAAGGTTTATTGGTTTAATGAGGAATATTATGGATTTGGAGCAGGTGCAAGTGGTTATGTAGATGGTGTTCGTTATACGAATATCAATCCAGTGAATCATTATATCAAAGCTATAAATAAAGAAAGTAAAGCAATTTTAGTATCAAATAAACCTTCTTTGACTGAGAGAATGGAAGAAGAAATGTTTCTTGGGTTGCGTTTAAATGAAGGTGTGAGTAGTAGAAGGTTCAAAAAGAAGTTTGACCAATCTATTGAAAGTGTCTTTGGTCAAACAATAAATAATTTAAAAGAGAAGAAATTAATTGTAGAAAAGAACGATGCGATTGCACTTACAAATCGAGGGAAAGTCATTGGTAATGAGGTTTTTGAAGCTTTCCTAATAAATGATTAAAAAAAATTGAAATTTCGAGCCTTTAACATTGACTTACTTTGACCAATTTGATAAATTATAATTAGCACTTGAGATAAGTGAGTGCTAATGAGGTGAAAACATGATTACAGATAGGCAATTGAGTATATTAAACGCAATTGTTGAGGATTATGTTGATTTTGGACAACCCGTTGGTTCTAAAACACTAATTGAGCGACATAACTTGAATGTTAGTCCTGCTACAATTAGAAATGAGATGAAACAGCTTGAAGATTTAAACTATATCGAAAAGACACATAGTTCTTCAGGGCGTTCGCCATCGCAATTAGGTTTTAGGTATTATGTCAATCGTTTACTTGAACAAACATCTCATCAAAAAACAAATAAATTAAGACGATTAAATCAATTGTTAGTTGAGAATCAATATGATGTATCATCAGCATTGACATATTTTGCAGATGAATTATCAAATATATCTCAATATACAACTTTAGTTGTTCATCCTAATCATAAACAAGATATTATCAATAATGTACATTTGATTCGTGCTAATCCTAATTTAGTTATAATGGTTATCGTATTTTCATCAGGTCATGTTGAGCATGTACATCTTGCTTCAGACATACCGTTTAGTAATGATAAACTAAATACAATATCAAATTTTGTTACTAACAAACTAACTGAGTTTAATCAGAATTTACAAGATGATATTGTCTCTTTTGTTCAATCAGAGCAGGAAGAAATATTTATCAATAAATTGATAAATACGATGAATAATCATATTTCTAATCAAAGTAATAGCATTTATATGGGTGGAAAGGTTAAACTTATTGATGCATTGAATGAAAGTAATGTATCTTCAATTCAGCCCATTCTACAATATATAGAATCAAATAGAATTGCAGAATTATTACAAGATATATCTTCACCAAATATTAATGTAAAAATTGGTAATGAAATTGATGACAGCTTAAGTGATATTTCAATTGTAACAAGTCAATATCATTTTGATGAAACGTTAAAAGGTCAAATCGCTGTGATTGGACCTACAGCTATGCATTATCAAAATGTCATTCAATTATTAAATAGAATTTGGTAATGATGGATTAGAAAGTATTGGAGGACAGAAAATGACAAATAAAGACGAATCAGTTGAAAAAAACACTGAATCAACAGTTGAAGAAACAAACGTCAAACAAAATATTGATGATTCAGTTGAACAAACTGAAGAAAGTAAAGGTCATTTACAAGATGAAGCAATAGAAGAAACGTCTGACGAGAATGTTATTGAAGAAATAGATCCAAAAGATCAAAAAATTAATGAACTTCAACAATTAGCAGATGAAAACGAAGAGAAATATTTAAGGCTCTACGCTGAGTTTGAAAATTATAAGCGTAGAATTCAAAAAGAAAATGAAATAAATAAAACATATCAAGCACAACGTGTGTTAACAGATATTTTACCAGCAATAGACAATATAGAACGTGCACTTCAAATTGAAGGTGATGATGAGACTTTTAAATCTCTTCAAAAAGGTGTACAAATGGTGCATGAAAGTTTGATTAACGCATTAAAAGATAATGGTCTTGAAGTTATTAAAACTGAAGGTGAAGCATTTGATCCAAATATTCACCAAGCTGTAGTTCAAGATGATAACCCTGATTTTGAATCTGGCGAAATCACTCAAGAACTACAAAAAGGATACAAGCTGAAAGATAGAGTATTAAGACCATCAATGGTCAAAGTAAACCAATAACATAAATTTGGCGAAACGACATTGTTTAAAATCAAATTAATTTAATGATTAAATGGAGGAATTTTATTATGAGTAAAATTATTGGTATAGACTTAGGTACAACAAATTCATGTGTAACAGTATTAGAAGGCGATGAGCCAAAAGTAATTCAAAACCCTGAAGGTTCACGTACAACACCATCTGTTGTAGCTTTCAAAAATGGAGAAACTCAAGTTGGTGAAGTAGCTAAACGTCAAGCTATTACAAACCCAAATACTGTTCAATCTATTAAACGTCATATGGGTACTGATTATAAAGTAGATATTGAAGGTAAATCATACACACCACAAGAAATCTCAGCTATGATTTTACAAAACTTAAAAAATACAGCTGAAAGCTATTTAGGTGAGAAAGTTGACAAAGCTGTAATTACAGTACCTGCATACTTTAACGATGCTGAACGTCAAGCAACTAAAGATGCTGGTAAAATTGCTGGTTTAGAAGTTGAGCGTATCATTAATGAACCAACAGCTGCAGCATTAGCATATGGTTTAGACAAAACTGACAAAGATGAAAAAGTTCTTGTTTTTGACTTAGGTGGCGGTACATTTGACGTATCTATCCTAGAATTAGGTGACGGTGTATTCGAAGTACTATCAACAGCCGGTGACAACAAACTTGGCGGTGATGATTTTGACCAAGTAATTATTGACTACCTAGTTGCAGAATTCAAAAAAGAAAATGGCGTAGACTTATCTCAAGATAAAATGGCATTACAACGTTTGAAAGATGCTGCTGAAAAAGCTAAAAAAGACTTATCAGGTGTATCACAAACTCAAATCTCATTACCATTTATCTCAGCTGGTGAAAACGGTCCATTACACTTAGAAGTAAACTTAACTCGTTCTAAATTTGAGGAATTATCAGATTCATTAATTAGAAGAACAATGGAACCTACACGCCAAGCAATGAAAGACGCTGGCTTAACAAACTCAGATATCGATGAAGTTATCTTAGTTGGTGGATCAACTCGTATTCCAGGGGTACAAGAAGCTGTCAAAAAAGAAATCGGTAAAGAACCTAACAAAGGTGTAAACCCAGACGAAGTAGTGGCAATGGGAGCTGCAATCCAAGGTGGCGTTATCACAGGTGACGTTAAAGACGTAGTTTTATTAGACGTAACACCACTATCTTTAGGTATTGAAATTTTAGGTGGACGTATGAATACGTTAATTGAACGTAACACTACGATTCCTACATCTAAATCTCAAATCTATTCAACTGCAGTTGATAATCAACCATCAGTAGATGTACACGTATTACAAGGTGAACGTCCAATGGCTGCGGATAATAAAACACTTGGTAGATTCCAATTGACTGATATTCCACCAGCTGAACGTGGTAAACCTCAAATTGAAGTAACGTTTGATATCGATAAAAACGGTATTGTAAATGTAACTGCAAAAGACTTAGGTACAAATAAAGAACAAAGAATTACAATTCAATCAAGTTCTTCATTATCAGACGAAGAAATCGACCGTATGGTAAAAGATGCTGAAGTTAATGCTGAAGCAGATAAAAAACGTCGTGAAGAAGTAGACTTAAGAAACGAAGCTGACAGCCTAGTATTCCAAGTTGAAAAAACTTTAACTGATTTAGGCGAAAATATCGGTGAAGAAGATAAAAAATCTGCTGAAGAGAAAAAAGACGCTCTTAAAACTGCTTTAGAAGGTCAAGATATAGAAGATATTAAATCTAAAAAAGAAGAACTTGAAAAAGTGATTCAAGAATTATCAGCAAAAGTATATGAGCAAGCGGCTCAACAGCAACAACAAGCACAAGGTGCTAATGCTGGTCAAAACAACGATAGTACTGTAGAAGATGCTGAATTTAAAGAAGTAAAAGACGACGACAAAAAATAATTAAACAATACAATTAGAATGTTGTCATGATCTGAAAAGTCAAAGTCAATAGAACATTGGCTTTGGCTTTTTATTTGGATAGTATGACATATTACGTTAAACTATATGAGTTAATTAAGAAAAGGAGAGATAGCTGTGGCCAAAAGAGACTATTATGAAGTTTTAGGCATTAGTAAAGATGCTTCAAAAGATGAAATCAAAAAAGCGTATCGAAAGCTTTCGAAAAAATATCATCCAGATATTAACAAAGAAGAAGGTGCAGATGAAAAGTTTAAAGAAATTTCTGAAGCCTATGAAGTTTTAAGTGATGATAATAAACGCGCAAGCTATGATCAATTTGGACATGACGGGCCACAAGGTTTTGGTGGACAAGGATTCAATGGCTCTGACTTTGGCGGTTTTAGTGGCTTCGGTGGCGGCGGTTTTGAAGATATCTTTAGCTCTTTCTTCGGTGGCGGCAGACAAAGAGATCCAAATGCACCGCAAAAAGGTGATGATCTTCAGTATACAATGACATTGACATTTGAAGAAGCGGTATTTGGTACAACAAAAGAAATTTCAATCCGTAAAGATGTAACATGCGAAACATGTCATGGTGATGGTGCAAAGCCTGGAACAAGTAAAAAGACTTGTAGTTACTGTAATGGCGCTGGTCATGTAGCTGTAGAACAAAATACAATTTTAGGTAGAGTTCGTACTGAACAAGTTTGTCCTAAATGTAATGGAAGTGGTCAAGAATTTGAAGAAGCTTGTCCAACATGTCACGGAAAAGGTACTGAAAATAAAACAGTTAAATTAGAAGTGAAAGTACCTGAAGGTGTCGACAATGAACAACAAATTAGATTAGCTGGTGAAGGCTCTCCAGGCGTGAATGGAGGACCTGCTGGCGATTTATACGTAGTATTTAGAGTTAAACCATCTGAAACATTTAAACGTGATGGTGATGATATTTATTACAAATTAAATGTTAGCTTCCCACAAGCAGCTTTAGGCGATGAAATAAAAATACCAACATTAAATAATGAAGTTATGTTAACAATCCCTGCTGGTACACAAACAGGTAAGCAATTCCGCTTAAAAGAAAAGGGTATAAAAAATGTTCATGGCTATGGATACGGAGATTTATATGTTGATATTAAAGTAGTAACACCTACTAAATTAACAGATAGACAAAAAGAACTAATGAAAGAATTTGCCCAATTAAATGGTGAAGAAATTAATGAACAACCTTCGAATTTTAAAGATAGAGCAAAAAGATTCTTTAAGGGAGAATAAAGTATGAACTGGACAGAGCTTTCAATTATTATTAATCATGAAGCAGTAGAATTGGCTACCAATATACTTGAAAATCATGGATCAAATGGTGTCGTGATAGAAGATTCAGATGATTTAATTAATCAACCAGAAGATAAATACGGTGAAATTTACGCTTTGAAAAAAGAGGATTATCCAGATAAGGGAGTAAGATTGAAAGCCTATTTTAATGAGATGACTTATGATGATAAGTTGCGACAGCGAATTAAAGATGAGTTATTAAATTTAGATGAACTTGATCAACAAAACGTTCAATTCAGTGAGCAAATCATTGCAGAAACGGATTGGGAAAATGAATGGAAAAACTATTTCCATCCATTCCGAGCGTCGAAGAAGTTCACAATAGTCCCTAGTTGGGAAACATATGCTAAAGAAGCGGATGAAGAGCTTTGCATTGAGCTCGACCCAGGTATGGCTTTTGGAACAGGCGATCATCCGACTACAAGTATGTGTTTGAAGGCAATAGAAACATATGTATTGCCACAGCATTCAGTAATTGATGTTGGTACTGGCTCAGGTATATTAAGTATTGCAAGTCATCTAATCGGTGTAAAACGTATTAAAGCGTTGGATATTGATGAAATGGCAGTGAGTGTAGCTAAAGAAAACTTCAGAAGAAATCATTGTGAAACGTTAATTGAAGCTGTTCCAGGTAACTTATTGAAAGACGAAACAGAAAAATTTGATATTGTAATAGCAAATATTTTAGCGCATATTATTGATGAAATGATTGAAGATGCTTATAATACTCTAAATGAAGGCGGTTATTTTATTACTTCTGGTATTATAAAAGAGAAGTATGAAGGTATACAGTCACATATGGAGCGTGTAGGTTTTAAAATTATTTCAGAACAACATGACAACGGTTGGGTTTGTCTTGTTGGCCAGAAAGTGAGTGAATAATGTGCAACGTTATTTCATAGACCAAAACGCTGATGTAAGTCAGCGTTTTTTTATTACAAAAAAAGAAGATATTCATCATATAACAAATGTAATGAGATATGATGTTGGTAGTAAAATTATTTTAACTTTTAATGATCAAACAGTTTATTTATGTGAAATTGCTGATATAACAAGTGATAAAATTGCAGTTGATTTAAAAGAAAAACAAAATATTAATACAGAATTGCCAGTTGATGTTACGATTTGCAGTGGGCTAATTAAAGCTGACAAATATGAGTGGTTGCTGCAAAAAGCTACTGAATTGGGTGCTTCATCATTTATAGCTGTTAGCATGGAACGCTCAATTGTTAAATTAAACGAGGGGAAAGTTGCCAAAAAGATAGAGCGTTGGCAAAAAATAATTAAAGAAGCTGCTGAACAAAGCTATCGTTTAGTGATTCCATCTATTCAATTCGAGTCGAATTTAAAATTAATTTGTGATACTATTGATAATTATGACTATATTCTTATTGCATATGAAGAGGAAGCAAAAGATGGTGAGTTAAGCAATTTCAAGCAAACTTTACAACAATTCAAGGCTCAGGATAAAGTGTTGATGATTTTTGGTCCTGAGGGTGGTTTGTCAGAAAATGAAATTTCATTATTTAGTAATACTAGTACAGTTGTTGGTCTTGGACCGAGAATTTTACGGGCAGAAACTGCGCCATTGTATGCGTTAAGTGCAATAAGTTATGAAAAAGAATTAATGGGGTGAATATTTATGTCAACAGTTGCGTTTCACACATTAGGTTGTAAAGTAAACCATTATGAAACTGAAGCAATCTGGCAATTATTTAAAGAAGCAAACTATGAGCGCGTTGACTTTGAAGCGAATGCTGATGTATTTGTTATTAATACTTGTACAGTAACGAATACAGGTGATAAAAAAAGTCGTCAAATTATTAGACGTGCAATAAGACAAAATCCTGATGCTGTAATCTGTGTAACAGGTTGTTATGCGCAAACTTCATCAGCTGAAATTATGGAAATTCCTGGTGTCGATGTAGTAGTTGGTACACAAGATAGACATAAACTATTAGGTTACATTGACGAATTCCGTAAAGAACGCCAACCAATTAATGGTGTTGGAAATATCATGAAAAATCGTAAATATGAAGAATTAGATGTCCCTTATTTTACAGATAGAACACGTGCGTCATTAAAAATTCAAGAAGGTTGTAACAACTTCTGCACATTCTGTATTATTCCATGGGCTCGTGGCTTAATGCGTTCAAGAGATCCGGAAAAAGTAGTTGAACAAGCGACGCAACTAGTGAATTCAGGATATAAGGAAATTGTATTGACGGGAATTCATACAGGTGGATATGGTCAAGATTTAAAGGATTATAACTTGGCCCAATTATTACGTGATCTTGAAACGATTAATGGATTAGAACGAATTCGAATTTCTTCAATTGAAGCAAGTCAACTTACAGATGAAGTAATTGACGTTTTAGAACGTTCAACAAAAGTTGTGCGTCATTTGCATATTCCATTACAATCTGGTTCAGATACAGTATTAAAACGTATGAGACGTAAGTATACAATGGATAGATTTTCAGAACGATTAACAAAATTGCATAAAGCTTTACCAGACTTGGCAGTTACGAGTGATGTAATTGTTGGCTTCCCAGGTGAAACTGAAGCTGAGTTCCAAGAAACATATGATTTTATCGTAAAGCATAAGTTCTCTGAACTGCATGTTTTCCCTTATTCTCCTAGAATTGGCACGCCAGCTGCAAGAATGGATGACCAAATTGATGAAGAAATTAAAAATGAACGCGTGCATAAGTTAATTACGCTAAGCAATCAACTCGGAAAGTTATATGCGTCTAAATTTGATCAAGATGTGCTTGAAGTAATTCCTGAGGAACAGGGTGACACAGAAGGTACATTAGTTGGATATGCAGATAATTATATGAAAGTACAATTTGAAGGTGACGAATCACTCATAGGTCAAATTGTAAAAGTTAAAATTACGCAAGCAAATTATCCATTAAATGAAGGGCAAGCAATTAAAGTTGTTGATTTTGCAACAAATAAATCTGATAGAGAAGTTTTAGTTTAAGTATTCCTTGATTCATACCATAAGGTTCCGTACTAAAGATATAGGTTTTGTAAAGTTGTTTTAACGGCTTCACAATTTACTATATAAGCAACTCTTCTCATTAAATAAATTATTAAGAGATTTTTAGAACAAAATCTAAAAGTCTTTGTGATTTTGATGTGAAATATGTTTCAAATAAAAAACAATTTACTAATTGACCATAAATTACAGATATATTATACTTATAAATGCATAGTTTTACTGTGCAATTGACTATAAAGTTCCGTTGATATTTGGAGGGAGGGAAATACAGATGTCTAAAACAGTAGTACGTAAAAATGAATCACTTGAAGATGCGTTACGTAGATTTAAACGTTCAGTTTCTAAAAGTGGAACAATCCAAGAAGTACGTAAACGTGAATTTTACGAAAAACCAAGCGTAAAACGTAAAAAGAAATCAGAAGCTGCACGTAAACGTAAATTCAAATAATTAATACCTCTGTTGACTCCCTCAACACGAATATTAATTATATAAAATAAACATCACAAGTTAGTGTCTGACACTAATATGTGATGTTTTTTTGTTGTCAATTTTTAATTAAAAAAAGTTATATAGTTTATAAATAATCAAATTGATATTCTATAGGTTCTTATAACTATAAAGTATATTCAATTTCATGTATAATTAATGTGAGGGCGAGGTGAAATTGTGAGTTATAATAATTTTTTACAAATGACGACTATCTTGGAATCAACGGCTGGAGATACTTGGGTTGAACAAGTTAGTAATATAATTGTTCAACCTATTTTTACGTTAATATTAACCTGTTTGACATTCTTAGGATTTGTATATCAACTTTACTCTAAAAAAATCAATGCAGCTGGTATTATCGCCACATTATCATTACTTATTTTATTTTTGGGATTTCTAATCCAAGGAAATGTCAATATGCATTCTATCTTAATATTCTCAATTGGCGTTATATTAGTTGTAATTGAATTATTTGTAGTTGGTGCAGTAATTGGTATTATTGGCATGATACTGATAACTATAAGCATAACAACGCTCGGTGATAATTTGCTATTTATGCTTGCGAATGTTATCGTTGCCTTGATTTTAACGATTGTAGAATGGGTGATATTAGTGAAGATTTTCAACAGAAAGATTCCGTTTTTGGATAAAGTTATCTTAAAAGATTCAACTAATTCTGAGTCAGGTTACAATTCTCATGATAACCGCTCGCACCTCGTAGGAAAGACTGCTCAAACAGTTACAGATCTTCGACCAGCAGGGATTATTTT
This sequence comes from Staphylococcus sp. GDB20D11A, assembly GCF_016893255.1. Classification (NCBI taxonomy): domain Bacteria; kingdom Bacillati; phylum Bacillota; class Bacilli; order Caryophanales; family Staphylococcaceae; genus Staphylococcus; species Staphylococcus sp. GDB20D11A. The sequence continues at coordinate 159,757 of NZ_JAFEPJ010000002.1, read as the reverse complement.
TTGTGAAAATGAACGTATTGATGCTGTTTCAGATGGCAACTTTATTTTACGCAATAAAACGGTAAAAATCCTTGAAGTTGAAGGAACAAGAGTAGTTGTGAGGGAAGTAGATTAATTAAAAGGAGCGATACCATGTTTAGTTTAAGTTTTATCGTAATAGCAGTTATTATAGTAGTTGCATTACTTATTTTATTCTCATTTGTACCGATTGGTTTATGGATTTCAGCGTTAGCAGCTGGCGTTCATGTTGGTATAGGTACATTGGTTGGTATGCGTTTACGTCGTGTATCTCCAAGAAAAGTTATAGCGCCATTAATTAAAGCGCATAAAGCAGGACTAGCATTAACAACAAACCAATTAGAATCGCATTATCTAGCAGGAGGAAATGTGGACAGAGTTGTTGACGCTAATATTGCTGCACAACGTGCTGACATTGATCTTCCTTTCGAACGTGCTGCTGCAATTGACCTTGCAGGACGTGACGTATTAGAAGCGGTTCAAATGTCTGTTAATCCTAAAGTCATTGAAACACCATTTATCGCAGGTGTAGCAATGAACGGTATTGAAGTGAAAGCCAAAGCTCGTATAACAGTTAGAGCTAATATTGCTCGACTTGTTGGTGGTGCTGGTGAAGAAACAATCATCGCACGTGTTGGTGAAGGTATCGTTTCAACAATTGGTTCTAGTAAGCATCATACAGAAGTACTTGAAAACCCAGATAATATTTCTAAAACAGTATTAAGCAAAGGTTTAGATTCAGGTACTGCATTTGAAATTTTATCAATTGATATTGCTGACGTTGATATTAGTAAAAATATTGGTGCAGACTTACAAACTGAACAAGCATTAGCAGACAAAAATATTGCACAAGCAAAAGCTGAAGAACGTAGAGCTATGGCTGTGGCAACTGAGCAAGAAATGAAAGCGCGTGTACAAGAAATGCATGCTAAAGTAGTTGAAGCCGAATCTGAAGTACCATTAGCTATGGCTGAAGCATTACGTTCAGGTAATATCAGTGTTAAAGATTATTATAATTTGAAAAATATCGAAGCTGATACAGGCATGAGAAATGCAATTAATAAACGAACTGATCATAGTGATGATGAGTCACCTGAACATTAAGTCGAGAGGTGATTAAATGAGTGTCGGTATTCTAATTTTTGTCATATCAGTGATCATTTCTATCATTACTACTATGCGCGAAAATAGTCATAAAGATAGACAAAATCAAAAGCCACCTCAAAAAACATCTACCGATAATGAACCAAAAAAAGGTGGCTTTTTTGAAGAAATTGAGCGAACGTTTAAAGAAATAAGTGAAGAATTAAATGAAGAAGAAAAGAAATCATCGAAACGAAAATATGATGATACGTTACCACCTTTATTCGATGAACTTCCAAAGGAAGAGCCTAAATCGAAGCCTGTTGTAGAACCTATGGCACCTAAAAAACAACATGAAACAAAACCGATGACAGAGAAACCAATTACAGTGCCTAAAGCAGAACCGGTGGAACAGAAACATAGACCTTCTAGACAAGATAATTCTGACGAAATTAGACGTCAATTAGAAAAATCACTTAGAGATGATATTAAAACGATTCGTACTGACATTGATAGAGAAAAAGAAAAGCAAATTGCTAAAATGGAAAAAAGTGCTAGAGATATTATTGAGGATAAATACTTATCTGAACGTACAAAACGTTTGAAATTAAAGCAGTTGCTTAATTCTCAAAATGTCGAAAAAGATTTGACTAAATCAGCGTTCCAATTTGATAAAGATGAAGTAATCAATGGTATGATATGGTCAGAAATTTTAGCTAAACCAAAACAATTATAAAATTTTTTGAAAACAAGCACTATCATAATGGTAGTTGCTTGTTTTTTTACGTTAAGAATAATTGAAAAATAAAGAGAATCTTTCGAGAAATATTAGTTATTTAAATTACAACAAAAATTGATTAGTCTAAAATTGAATCTGCTTTTATGACAAGGTGAAAAGTATAAATGATCATTTTAAATTAAAGAAAAATGAGTAAGTCAATGCAAAGATGTTTAAATCAATCAATTGCATGATATAATTAAGTAGATATTAAAGCATCATAGAATGAATATAAATGATATATGAAAAGGAGCGCGTGTATGCCTGGAATTATACAAATAGACGATATGAACCAATCTCAAGCTTTAATTGGAAATAATGATGAACATTTAAAAGCAATTGAAGAGAGTTTCGATGTTGTCATCCATGCAAGAGGACAAGAAGTTGCCGTTAAAGGTACAAAAATAGAAAACGTAGAAAAAGCGGAATCAGTATTAATCAATTTGCTGAAGGTTATTGATTTAGGTAATAATATTACAATTAAAGATGTTGAAGCAGCTATTAAAATGGCGCATAATAACACAATTCAACATCTGTTAGATTTATATGATGAAGAGATAACTAAAGATGCATTTGGTAAGACGATTCGTGCGAAAACGATGGGGCAACGTATATATGTTAATGCCATGAAAAATAATGATTTAGTATTTGGTATAGGTCCTGCTGGTACAGGTAAGACATTCTTAGCTGTAGTTTATGCAGCAAAGCAACTCCGTAAAGGTGCTGTTAAACGTATTGTATTAACAAGACCTGCTGTTGAAGCAGGAGAGTCACTTGGATTTTTACCAGGAGATTTGAAAGAAAAGGTAGATCCATATTTAAGACCTTTATATGATGGTCTATATACTGTTCTTGGGCGTGAACAAACAGAGCGATTTATTGAAAGAGGCATTATCGAAATAGCGCCACTTGCATATATGCGCGGACGAACATTAGAAGATGCATTTGTAATTCTTGATGAGGCGCAGAATACGACACATGCGCAAATGAAAATGTTTTTAACAAGACTAGGATTTGGCTCAAAAATGGTAGTTACTGGTGACCAAACTCAAATAGATTTACCTAAAGGTGTTAAAAGTGGACTTAAGGAAGCGGTCAGTAGGTTACACAACGTTAAAGGTATAAGTATATTGAAATTAGATCAGAGCGATGTAGTAAGACATCCATTGGTAAGTAAGATCATTGAACATTATGAAGGAGAGAATTAAATGTTTACGATAGATTTTAGCGATCACACAGGCTTAGTTAAAGATGCTTGGTATAAACAAATTGAAGATTTATTAGAATTTGCTAAAAAAGAAGAGCATATAGAAGACGATGCTGAGCTTTCTGTTACATTTGTAGATAAACAAGAAATACAAGAAATTAATCGAACATATAGAGATAAAGATAAAGTTACAGATGTAATCTCATTTGCTTTAGAAGAAGATGAGCCAGATATTGATTTTAGTGGTCTTGATATACCACGTGTTTTAGGGGATATAATTATCTGTACGGATGTAGCGCAAGAACAAGCAAACAATTATGGACATTCTTTTGAACGAGAATTAGGATTTTTAGCATTACATGGATTTTTGCATCTATTAGGTTATGATCATATGACTGAAGCGGATGAAAAGGAAATGTTTGGTCGACAAGATACAATATTAAACGCATATGGATTAACACGAGACTAATTATGAAAAGGTTTAAATATGCACTTGATGGGCTGAAAATCTTAATTCAAAAAGACTATAAATTTCTTTTACATGTGTTTGCAATGATTGTTGCTATTGTCTTTGGTCTCGTACTAAATATTAATAGGATTGAGTGGATATTTATACTCATTGCTATTGCATTAGTTCTAACTGTTGAAGCTTTAAACACTGCTATTGAATATGTTGTAGATCTAGTGACCGTTGAATATCATGATTTAGCTAAATACGCTAAAGATATAGCGGCTTTTAGTGTACTTATAGTTTCAATATTAGCATTTATTATAGGTTTAATAGTATTTTTACCACATTTTATAGCGTTATTTTAGGGAGGCATATATGAGTTATCAACCTCATTATTTTCAAGAAGTTAGAAAAGCACAACAAGAATCATATTCGCCATACAGTCATTTTAAAGTAGGGGCTTATTTAAAAACGAAAGATGGTAGAACTTTTTATGGTACCAATGTAGAAAATGCTTCTTATCCATTATCGATATGTGCTGAACGAGCTAGTTTGGTATCGGCAATTTCTCAAGGATACAGACCAGGTGATTTTGAATCAATAACTGTAACCGTAGATGCAGATAAACCGTCATCACCTTGTGGTGCATGTCGTCAAGTTTTGAAGGAATTATGTGATGATGATATGCCTGTGTATATGACAAATCATAAAGGAGATATGGTTATGATGACAGTCGCAGAGTTACTACCATTTGGATTTTCAGGAAAGGATTTAGAATAAATGACAGAACATAAATCAGGATTTGTTTCAATTATAGGTAGACCAAATGTAGGGAAGTCAACATTTGTTAATAGAGTGATTGGCCATAAAATAGCAATCATGTCCGATAAAGCTCAAACAACTAGAAATAAAATTCAAGGTGTAATGACAAGAGATGATGCGCAAATTATATTCATTGATACGCCAGGTATTCATAAACCTAAACACAAATTAGGTGACTATATGATGAAAGTCGCTAAAAATACATTATCTGAGATAGATGCAATCATGTTTATGGTTAATGCCAATGAGGAAATTGGACGAGGCGATGAATATATTATAGAAATGTTGAAAAATGTTAAGACACCAGTATTTTTAGTATTAAATAAAATAGATTTAGTGCATCCAGATGAATTAATGCCAAAGATTGAAGAATATCAAAGTTATATGGACTTTACAGAGATTGTACCTATTTCAGCATTAGAAGGGCTAAATGTAGATCATTTTATTGATGTATTAAAGACGTATTTACCCGAAGGACCTAAATATTATCCAGATGATCAAATTTCAGACCATCCTGAACAATTTGTAGTGGGTGAAATCATTCGTGAAAAAATCCTTCATCTTACAAGTGAAGAAATCCCTCATGCGATTGGTGTTAATGTGGACCGTATGGTTAAAGAAAGCGAAGATCGTGTTCATATCGAAGCAACTATATATGTTGAAAGAGATTCGCAAAAAGGAATTGTCATTGGAAAAGGCGGTAAAAAGTTAAAAGAAGTAGGAAAACGTGCGAGACGTGATATAGAAATGCTTCTAGGTTCTAAAGTTTACTTAGAATTATGGGTCAAAGTTCAAAGAGACTGGCGAAACAAAGTTAACTTTATTCGCCAAATTGGTTATGTTGAAGACCAAGATTAATCTTAAAAGTGGTGAAGATAATTGTTAATGCGCCAAAAAGGGATTATCATCAAAGCAGTTGATTATGGTGAATCTGATAAAATTATTACGATTTTAAATGAGCATGGTGCAAAAGTACCACTTATGGCAAGGCGTGCTAAAAAAGTTAAGACGGGTTTACAAGCGCAAACGCAATTGTTTGTTTATGGTTTGTTTATTTACAATCAGTGGCGAGGTATGGGAACGTTAAATTCTGTAGATGTTATTAGTCAACATTATAAATTACAAATGGACCTTTACGTAAGCAGTTATGCGTCTCTGGCAGCTGAAACTATTGAGCGCTCAATGGATGAAGGTGACATTGCACCATATAACTATCAATTATTACAATTTGTTCTTGAAAAAATAGAATCAGGTACTTCTGCACAGTTAATGTCAGTCGTTGTTATGTTAAAGTGTATGAAACGATTTGGTTTTACCGCATCATTTAATCGCTGTGCTGTGAGTGGTAATGACACACAAGCTGATTTAATAGGCTATAGTTTTAAATTTGACGGTGCGATTTCAAGGCAAGAGGCTTCTAAAGATGTACATGCAGTTATATTATCGAATAAAACACTATACTTATTAGATGTATTACAAAAATTACCAATAGATAAAATGAATTCATTGAATATCCATCAAGAAATTATTGATGAAATGTCAGAAATCATTTTAATGTTATATCGTGAATATGCAGGTATGTTTTTTAAAAGTCAGAAACTAATCAACCAATTAAAAAGATTGGAACAATAACATAAAATAATAAAAGGTATTCAAGTAGCCACATAGATGTGTTTATTTGAATACCTTTTTCGAATAGAAAAGAGATACTGGCAATTTTACTAACCAGTATCTCTTTTTATAAATTATATAGCCACCACATATGGTGGAGAGTCTTTTTAATTAGAATTTTGTTTTTTCAGTTAAGAAAGCTTCTAACTCTGAGATTGGCATACGAACTTGTTCCATTGAATCTCTGTCACGTACTGTAACTTGATTATCTTCTAATGAATCAAAGTCGAATGTTACACAATAAGGTGTACCGATTTCATCTTGACGACGGTATCTCTTACCGATAGATTGTGATTCATCGAAATCGATTGAGAATTTAGAACTTAATTGCTCAAAAATCTTAATCGCTTCGCCAGATAATTTCTTACTTAAAGGTAAAATCGCTGCTTTATATGGTGCTAATGCAGGATGGAAGTGTAAAACTGTACGTGCATCTTTACTACCTTCAACGCCTTCTTCATCATATGCATCACATAAGAAAGCTAATGTTACACGATCTGCACCAAGTGATGGCTCGATACAATATGGAATATATTTTTCGTTCGTTTCTGGATCATGGTATCTGAAATCTTCACCAGAGTGTTCAGCATGTTTACGTAAGTCGAAGTCTGTACGACTTGCGATACCCCATAACTCACCCCAACCAAATGGGAATTTATATTCAATATCAGTTGTTGCATTTGAGTAATGAGATAATTCATCTTCATCATGATCACGTAAACGCATATTTTCACTGTTCATATTTAAGCTTGTTAACCAGTCACTTGCAAAAGTTTTCCAATAATTTTGCCATTCGATTTCTTCACCAGGTTTACAGAAGAATTCAAGTTCCATTTGTTCAAATTCTCTTGTTCTGAAAATGAAGTTACCTGGAGTGATTTCATTACGGAATGATTTACCAATTTGACCGATACCAAATGGTAATTTTTTACGCATTGAACGTTGCACGTTTTTATAGTTTACAAAAATACCTTGAGCTGTTTCAGGACGTAAGAAAATTTCATTTGTAGAATCTTCAGTTACACCTTGGAATGTTTTAAACATTAAATTGAATTGGCGAATTTCAGTCCAGTTAGCAGTTTTACTTACAGGACAAACAATACCTTCATCGTCAATAATTTTTTTCATTTGTTCAAAACTTAAACCATCGGCAATGAAGTTTTCATCACCTTTAACATCTTGCATATAATCTTCAATTAATTTATCAGCGCGATATCGAATTTTACTATCTTTATTATCAATCATTGGGTCGTTGAAGTTGTTTAAGTGTCCTGAAGCTTCCCATACTTTTGGATTCATTAAGATTGCAGCATCGATACCAACGTTAAACGGTGATTGTGTAATGAATTTTTGCCACCAAGCTTTTTTAACATTATTCTTTAATTCAACACCTAAAGGACCATAATCCCATGTGTTTGATAAACCACCGTAAATATCACTACCAGGGAACACAAAACCTCTGTGTTTTGCTAATGAAACAATTGTATCCATATCTTTTGCCATAATTACCTCTCCTCATACATGAAAACGCCCCATGGAAAATAACAGCATAGTAAATATGCTTTACTTCCATGGGACGAGTTAATATTTTAAATTGTATATAATACAAAATAAGTTACGTATTTAACCCGCGGTTCCACCCAAATTAGTGTAGTCACTCGCTTTTATTTTAAAATGATTCGTTGCGCCAATCTTATTGTTAAGCTTACACTATCCTTAACTCGCTGTACGTTTATTCTAATTGATAGATTATTTAAAGGCAAGTAAAATTAATGTGTTTGTGACATGAAAGAAATATCGGTATAATAATAAGTGAATAAAAAAGGGGTGAAGACCTATAGAACTCAGTCAAAGACAAGAACGAATCATCGAAATTGTTAAAACTCAAGGACCCATTACTGGTGAACAAATAGCAGATAAGTTGAATTTAACAAGAGCAACGCTCAGACCAGATTTAGCGATATTAACAATGTCAGGTTTTTTAGAAGCGCGTCCCCGAGTTGGATATTATTATTCAGGTAAATCAAAAGGTAAATTTTTTAATGAAAAACTTCGACAATTTGAGGTTAAGGACTATATGTCTCAACCTGTTGTGCTAAGAGAGAATACAACAGTTTATGACGCTATTTGTACAATTTTTTTAGAAGATGTAAGTACATTATTTATTATTAATGAAGATAACGATTTTGTTGGTGTGTGTTCAAGAAAAGATTTATTAAGAGCTTCAATGATTGGAGCAGATATTCATACAGTACCTATCAGTGTAAATATGACACGTATGCCTAATGTCACTTATTTAGAGGAAAGCGAATTAGTCATATACGCAGCAGATAGAATGATTGAAAAAGAAATTGATTCGATTCCAATTGTAAGAAAAAAAGATAATCAAAAGTATGAAGTAATTGGAAGAATTTCCAAAACAACAATAGCTAAGTTATTAGTAGCATTATATAAAGAATAGGTGAGAAGTAATGGAAAAAATTAAAATTATCGTAGCCTCAGATTCTATAGGTGAAACGGCAGAGTTAGTTGCTAGGGCAGGTATTTCACAATTTAATCCTAAGCAATGTAAAAATGAATTATTAAGATATCCGTATATTGAATCTTTTGAAGATGTTGATGAAGTGATTCAAGTTGCTAAAGATACAAATGCTATCATTGTTTATACACTTATTAAACCTGAAATGAAGCAATATATGAGTGAGAAAGTAGCAGAATTCCAATTGAAGTCCGTCGATATTATGGGGCCATTAATGGATTTATTATCAGCATCGGTTGAAGAAAAACCTTATAATGAGCCAGGTATCGTTCATAGATTAGATGATGCATATTTCAAGAAAATTGATGCGATAGAGTTTGCAGTTAAATATGATGATGGTAAAGATCCTAAAGGATTACCTAAAGCTGATATTGTTTTACTTGGTATTTCGAGAACTTCAAAGACACCATTATCTCAGTATTTAGCGCATAAGAGTTACAAAGTTATGAATGTACCGATTGTACCAGAAGTGACACCGCCAGATGGCTTATATGATATTGATCCAAAGAAATGTATCGCACTTAAAATAAGTGAAGAAAAATTAAATCGCATTAGAAAAGAGCGATTAAAACAATTGGGACTAGGTGACACAGCTCGTTATGCAACAGAAGCTCGAATCCAAGAAGAATTGAATTACTTTGAAGAAATCGTAAGTGAAATTGGATGTCCTGTCATTGATGTTTCTCAAAAAGCAATCGAAGAAACAGCGAACGATATAATCCATTATATTGAACAAAATAAATCGAAATGATTTCATTTTTGTCAAAAATTAGGTATAATAGTATAACTAATGCTTAATAGGTGATTTAATTTGCGAATAGATCAATCGATCATTAATGAAATAAAAGATAAAACCGACATTTTAGACTTGGTAAGTGAATATGTAAAATTAGAAAAGAGAGGACGCAATTATATAGGTTTGTGTCCTTTTCATGATGAAAAGACACCTTCATTTACAGTTTCTGAAGATAAACAAATCTGTCATTGTTTTGGTTGTAAAAAAGGTGGCAATGTTTTTCAATTTACTCAAGAAATTAAAGACATATCATTTGTTGAAGCGGTTAAAGAATTAGGTGATAGAGTTAATGTTGCTGTAGATATTGAGGCAACACAATCTAACTCAAATGTTCAAATTGCTTCTGATGATTTACAAATGATTGAAATGCATGAGTTAATACAAGAATTTTATTATTACGCTTTAACAAAGACAGTCGAAGGCGAACAAGCATTAACATACTTACAAGAACGTGGTTTTACAGATGCGCTTATTAAAGAGCGAGGCATTGGCTTTGCACCCGATAGCTCACATTTTTGTCATGATTTTCTTCAAAAAAAGGGTTACGATATTGAATTAGCATATGAAGCCGGATTATTATCACGTAACGAAGAAAACTTCAGTTATTACGATAGATTTCGAAATCGTATTATGTTTCCTTTGAAAAATGCGCAAGGAAGAATTGTTGGATATTCAGGTCGAACATATACCGGTCAAGAACCAAAATACCTAAATAGTCCTGAAACACCTATCTTTCAAAAAAGAAAGTTGTTATATAACTTAGATAAAGCACGTAAATCAATTAGAAAATTAGATGAAATTGTATTACTAGAAGGTTTTATGGATGTTATAAAATCTGATACTGCTGGCTTGAAAAACGTTGTTGCAACAATGGGTACACAGTTGTCAGATGAACATATTACCTTTATACGAAAGTTAACATCAAATATAACATTAATGTTTGATGGGGATTTTGCGGGTAGTGAAGCAACACTTAAAACAGGTCAACATTTGTTACAGCAAGGGCTAAATGTATTTGTTATACAATTGCCATCAGGCATGGATCCTGATGAATACATTGGTAAGTATGGCAACGACGCATTTACTGCTTTTGTAAAAAATGACAAAAAGTCATTTGCACATTATAAAGTGAGTATATTAAAAGATGAAATTGCACATAATGACCTTTCATATGAACGTTATTTGAAAGAACTGAGTCATGACATTTCACTTATGAAGTCATCAATTCTACAACAAAAGGCTATAAATGATGTTGCGCCATTTTTCAATGTTAGTCCTGAGCAATTAGCTAACGAAATACAATTCAATCAAGCACCAGCCAATTATTATCCAGAAGATGAGTATGGCGGTTATATTGAACCTGAGCCAATTGGTATGGCACAATTTGACAATTTGAGCCGTCAAGAAAAAGCGGAGCGAGCATTTTTAAAACATTTAATGAGAGATAAAGATACATTTTTAAATTATTATGAAAGTGTTGATAAGGATAACTTCACAAATCAGCATTTTAAATATGTATTCGAAGTCTTACATGATTTTTATGCGGAAAATGATCAATATAATATCAGTGATGCTGTGCAGTATGTTAATTCAAATGAGTTGAGAGAAACACTAATTAGTTTAGAACAATATAGTTTGAATGATGAACCATATGAAAATGAAATTGATGATTATGTCAATGTTATTAATGAAAACGGACAAGAAACAATTGAGTCATTGAATCATAAATTAAGGGAAGCTACAAGGATTGGCGATGTAGAATTACAGAAATACTATTTACAGCAAATTGTTGCTAAGAATAAGGAACGCATGTAGCATGTGATTTTAAAGAATAATACGAATAATGATTATGTCAAAATGTATAAGGGTAAATGATAGTTACCGCATTTAAACAACACTATTGAAAAATAAATATTGGGATTAGTTCCTATTTGTAAAATAAAATTAAAAATATGGATGAATTAATTAAGAATTTAGTTTAAAATAGCAATATTGAATAAATTTCGAATGTTCATATTTAAAATCGGGAGGCCGTTTCATGTCTGATAACACAGTTAAAATTAAAAAACAAACAATTGATCCGACATTAACATTAGAAGATGTTAAGAAGCAATTAATTGAAAAAGGTAAAAAAGAGGGTCATTTAAGTCATGAAGAAATTGCTGAAAAACTTCAGAATTTTGATATCGACTCTGATCAAATGGATGATTTCTTTGATCAATTAAATGATAATGATATTTCACTAGTTAATGAAAAAGATAGTTCAGATACTGACGAGAAACTGAATCCAAGTGATCTTAGTGCCCCTCCAGGTGTTAAAATAAATGACCCAGTTCGTATGTACCTTAAAGAAATTGGGCGTGTTAACTTATTAAGTGCACAAGAAGAAATCGAATTAGCCAAACGTATTGAACAAGGTGATGAAGTAGCAAAATCAAGACTTGCAGAAGCGAACTTACGTTTAGTTGTAAGTATTGCTAAAAGATACGTAGGTCGCGGTATGTTATTCCTTGATTTAATCCAAGAAGGTAATATGGGTCTTATTAAAGCTGTTGAAAAATTTGACTTTAACAAAGGATTTAAGTTTTCAACATATGCAACATGGTGGATTAGACAAGCAATCACTCGTGCAATTGCTGACCAAGCACGTACGATTCGTATCCCTGTGCATATGGTAGAAACAATTAATAAATTAATTCGTGTTCAACGTCAATTATTACAGGACTTAGGTCGAGATCCAGCACCAGAAGAAATTGGTGAAGAAATGGATTTACCAGCAGAAAAAGTTCGTGAAATTTTAAAAATTGCGCAAGAACCAGTTTCATTAGAAACGCCAATTGGTGAAGAAGATGATAGTCATTTAGGAGACTTTATTGAGGATCAGGAAGCACAAAGCCCTTCAGATCATGCTGCTTATGAATTATTAAAAGAGCAATTAGAAGATGTGCTTGATACATTAACTGATAGAGAAGAAAATGTATTACGATTAAGATTTGGTCTTGATGACGGCAGAACAAGAACACTTGAAGAAGTTGGTAAAGTTTTCGGTGTTACACGTGAACGTATTCGACAAATCGAAGCAAAAGCACTTAGAAAATTAAGACATCCAAGTCGTAGTAAACGTTTGAAAGACTTTATGGATTAATTTATATCAATTTTAATGATTGATACCAAGACATGAATAAGCGCTTATTTATTTTTAGATTAAGATTTAACTTGAGTGAGGTTGGTACATTGAATAATGTTCAACCTCTTTTTTCATAAAGGAGAATAAAATGATTTCGTTAAATAACCGATTAACAACGGTAAGTCGATTTTTAAAACAAGGTACAATCGCGGATATTGGCTCAGATCATGCTTATTTGCCAATCTATGCAATTCAAAACCATTTATGCGATTATGGTATTGCAGGAGAAGTTATTCAAGGCCCTTTTCAAGCTGCTGTGAAAAATGTAGCTGCAAATCAATTAGTAGAAAGAATTGATGTACGTTTAGGGGATGGCTTAAGTGTTATTAATCCTGAGGACGTAATCGATAATATCACAATTTGTGGTATGGGCGGACCACTTATTGCTAAAATTTTAAAAGATGGGCAAGATAAGTTAAGTCAACATCCAAGGTTGATTTTACAAAGTAATATCCAAACTGAAAATTTAAGACAAACATTACAACAATTGAATTATGAAATAATTGATGAAATAATAATGGAAGAAAAAGGCCATATTTATGAAATTGTTGTAGCAGAATATTCTACGCAATTAATAGAGCTATCATCTGATGAATTGAAATTCGGACCAAAATTGCTGAACAACAAAAATGAATATTTTATAAAAAAATGGCAAAGAGAGTTAGAAGCACTTTATCATATTAAATCGAAACTCAATACTGAACAACATCATCAACGTTTAGCTCAAATTAATGACGAAATTGCTGTAATTGAAAGGGTGTTATAGTAATGAAAATAGCTGATTTAATGACATTGTTAGATCATCATGTGCCATTTAGAACTGCTGAATCTTGGGATAATGTAGGATTGTTAATAGGTGATGAAGATGTTGAAGTTACTGGTGTTTTAACAGCATTAGACTGTACGTTGGAAGTAGTAAATGAAGCAATCGAAAAAGGTTATAATACTATTATTAGTCATCATCCTCTAATCTTTAAAGGTGTAACATCATTAAAAGCTAATGGTTATGGTTTAATTATTAGAAAACTAATTCAACATGACATTAATTTAATAGCGATGCATACAAATTTAGATGTAAATCCTCATGGTGTCAATATGATGTTGGCGAAGGCGATGGGATTGAAGAACATTTCAATAATAAATAATCAACAAGATGTATACTATAAAGTTCAAACATATATACCTAAGGATAATGTTGGACCATTTAAAGATAAGCTTAGTGAAAATGGATTAGCACAAGAAGGTAATTATGAATATTGTTTCTTTGAAAGTGAAGGAAGAGGGCAATTCAAACCAGTTGGTGAAGCTAATCCAACAATAGGACAAATTGATAAAATTGAATATGTAGATGAAGTTAAAATTGAATTTATGATAGATGCATGTCAAAAGTCAAGGGCTGAGCAATTAATTAAACAATACCATCCATATGAAACACCGGTATTTGATTTTATTGAGATAAAACAAACATCCCTTTATGGACTTGGCGTTATGGCAGAAGTGGATAATCAAATGACATTGGAAGATTTCGCAGCTGATATTAAATCTAAATTAAATATCCCAAGTGTCCGATTTGTTGGTGAGTCTAATCAGAAAATTAAACGTATTGCAATTATTGGTGGTTCAGGTATTGGATATGAATATCAAGCTGTTCAACAAGGCGCAGATGTCTTTGTTACAGGTGATATTAAACATCATGATGCCTTAGATGCTAAAATTCATGGTGTGAACTTAATTGATATTAATCATTACAGCGAATATGTGATGAAAGAAGGTTTAAAAACGTTACTAATGAATTGGTTCAATACAGAAAAAATAAATATAGATGTTGAAGCATCTACAATTAATACAGATCCATTTCAATATATTTAAACTAAAATCTCGGGATTTCTAAATTTTGAAATTTCGAGGTTTTAATATTTTTATTTAAAATAGCACATTTATACTTTATAATAGTAAAGATGAACATATAAGGAGGCCAAATCATGGCAAAACATCCATTCGAACAATTTAATCTAGAATCTAGTTTAATTGACGCTGTGAAAGACCTTAATTTTGAAAAACCAACTGAAATTCAGAATCGAATTATTCCAAGAATACTAAAGAGAACAAATTTAATTGGTCAATCTCAAACGGGTACAGGGAAATCTCATGCATTTTTATTACCATTAATGCAGTTAATTGATAGTGAAATAAAAGAACCACAAGCAATCGTAGTTGCACCAACAAGAGAACTTGCACAACAACTATACGATGCAGCGAACCATTTAAGCCAATTTAAAGCTGGTGTTTCAGTTAAAGTTTTTATTGGTGGTACAGATATAGAGAAAGATAGACAACGTTGTAATGCACAACCACAATTGATTATAGGTACCCCTACTAGAATTAATGACTTAGCTAAAACGGGACATTTACATGTGCACTTAGCATCATATTTAGTTATTGATGAAGCGGATCTTATGATTGACTTAGGATTAATTGAAGATGTAGATTACATTGCTGCAAGATTGGAAGATAATGCAAATATTGCGGTGTTTAGTGCTACAATTCCACAACAGTTAC
The DNA here is from genome assembly GCF_016893255.1 of Staphylococcus sp. GDB20D11A. Classification (NCBI taxonomy): domain Bacteria; kingdom Bacillati; phylum Bacillota; class Bacilli; order Caryophanales; family Staphylococcaceae; genus Staphylococcus; species Staphylococcus sp. GDB20D11A. The sequence continues at coordinate 144,646 of NZ_JAFEPJ010000002.1, read as the reverse complement.
AACCATTTTTAAATAAATATTTAAGTCATCCAGAATATGTAGCTGTCGACAGTAAAAAACAAAATAAAAAGAACATCGAATTCTTTTTAATACCTACTAAAGGTGCAGCTAAAGTTGAAAAGACTTTAAATTTAATTGATATACTAAATCCATACTTATGTATTATTTTCTGTAATAGTAGAGATAATGCAAATGATTTAGCACGTTCACTAAATGAAGCTGGTATTAAAGTTGGTATGATTCATGGTGGTTTAACGCCACGTGAACGTAAACAACAAATGAAACGTATACGTAATTTAGAATTCCAATACGTTATTGCCAGCGATTTAGCATCTCGTGGTATTGATATTGAAGGTGTTAGTCATGTCATCAATTTTGATGTGCCAAATGATATTGACTTCTTTACACATAGAGTCGGCCGAACTGGCCGTGGGAATTATAAAGGTGTAGCAATTACGCTTTATAGTCCTGATGAAGAACACAATATTTCATTAATAGAAGATCGAGGTTTTGTTTTCAATACTGTTGATATTAAAGATGGTGAGTTAAAAGAAGTTAAAGCGCACAATCAGCGTCAAGCAAGAATGCGCAAAGATGACCATTTAACTAATCAAGTGAAGAACAAAGTTCGAAGTAAAATTAAAAACAAAGTTAAACCAGGTTATAAGAAGAAATTTAAACAAGAAGTTGAAAAAATGAAACGTCAAGAGCGTAAACAATTTAGTAAGCAGCAAAATAGACAAAAACGTAAGCAAAACAAAAAAGGTTAGGTGTGTTTTATGTTATTAGGATCACATGTTTCAATGAGTGGTAAAAAGATGTTAGAAGGTTCTGCTATAGAAGCGCATGAATATGGTGAAACAACATTTATGATTTATACTGGTGCACCTCAAAACACGCGCCGTAAAAGTATTGAAGATTTAAATATAACTAAAGGTCATGAAGTGATGGAAAAATATGGCTTATCTAATATTGTTGTTCATGCACCATACATCATTAATATTGCAAATACAACCAAACCAGAAACGTTTAATCTTGGTGTAGATTTCTTGCAACAAGAAATTGAAAGAACGCAAGCTATAGGCGCTAAAGATATTGTATTACATCCAGGTGCGCATGTTGGAGCTGGTGTTGATGCCGGAATTAATAAGATTATTGAAGGATTAAATGAAGTTTTAACGAATGACAATAATGTACGTATTGCGCTTGAAACGATGGCAGGTAAAGGTACAGAGATTGGTCGCTCGTTTGAAGAGTTAGCACGTATTATTGATGGAGTTCATAATAACGAACGTTTATCAGTATGTTTTGATACATGTCATACGCATGATGCTGGATATAATGTGAAAGAGGACTTTGATGGCGTATTAAATGAATTTGATAAAATCATTGGAGTCGACAGAATTAAAGTTGTTCATGTCAATGATTCTAAAAATGACCGTGGCGCTCAAAAAGACCGACATGAAAATATTGGCTTCGGTTACATTGGTTTTGATGCATTAAATTACATTGTGCATCATGATAGTTTTAAAGATATTCCGAAAATCTTAGAAACACCTTATGTTGGTGAAGATAAGAAAAATAAAAAACCGCCATATAAACTTGAAATTGAAATGTTAAAACAACAGCAATTTGACCCAGATTTAAAAAATAAGGTTATGCAACAATAAAATGATAATGCTCTCTTCAAGAAATGCGATAAATAAAACTTGAAGGGGGCATATCTCTTTATTTTGTCTAATTTTGAGTCGTAAACATTACTGTTTACATATGTTACTAGGAGTTGTATAGTTGAATGCGAGGTGAGAATACGATGACACCAGTCTTTGAATTGAAAAATGTCAATTACTACTATGATCATAAAAAAGTGTTAGAAAATATAAACATTAAAATAAATAAAGGTGAATTTTTAGCAATTGTTGGACCAAATGGTGCTGGTAAATCAACATTATTGAAGTTGATTCTAGGATTATTACCTTTACAAAGTGGTGAGATTTTTGTTGAAGGTATTGATTTTAAAAATAAGAAAACATCAATTAAATTAAGCTATGTATCACAAAAAGCAAATGCCTTTAATTCAGGTTTCCCAGCAAGTGTTAAAGAAGTTGTTTTAAGCGGATTAACAAAGACAAAACGTCTTTTCCAAACATTTAATAACAAAGATAATGAAAAAGTGATTAAAGTACTAGAAAGACTGAATATAAGTGATTTAATTCATAAAAATATAGCAGAATTATCAGGTGGTCAACAACAACGTGTAATGATTGCTCGAGCATTGATTTCAGAACCTGCAGTATTAGTACTTGATGAACCGACGAATGGTATTGATGCAAAACATGTAAGTGAATTTTATAATACTTTAGATCAATTAAAACAAGAAGGTATCACTATTATCTTAGTTACTCATGATATTGGTGTTGTAGCAGATACTGCTACTGAAGTAGCATGTTTAAATAAGCATTTGCATTTCCATGGTACAACTGATGAGTTTAAATCACTTGATGAAGTTGAAATTTCAAAAATTTATGGACATCCTGTACGTTTTGTCGATCATCAGCATAATCGAGAATGTTGTAATTAATAAAGATTTGAGTTTATTTAAAATGGAAAGGCGTGTCACAATTGATAGATGCATTATTGAATTTTGATTTTATGAGGTACTCTTTAATTAGTGGTATCTTGATAGGTTTTATTGCGCCTCTAATCGGTGCTTTTATCGTTGTTAGACGACTATCACTTATAGCTGATGCTCTAAGCCATGTAACTTTAGGTGGTATATCTTTCGGTATGTTTTTACTTACTATTATGCCAACACTAGTATTTATTAATCCAATGTGGTTTGGAATCTTATTCGCAATAGTAGGTGCGCTTCTAATTGAAAAATTAAGAACGTCATACACTGCTTACCAAGAAATTGCTATTCCAATTATAATGAGTGCTGGTATCGCCTTGAGTGCAATCTTCATTTCATTAGCTGATGGGTTCAATCAAGAAATTGTTGGATTGCTATTTGGCTCAATAAGCGCAGTGAATATAAGTGATTTAACAACGATTATTGTCATTGCCATCATAGTTGTTCTGTTTATTACATTGTTTTATAAAGAATTATTTATATTGTCATTTGATGAGGAATATAGTAAAGTCATTGGCATTCCTAAATGGATTCAATTTTTATTTATTGTTATTGTAGCGATGGTTATTTCTGCCTCAATGCGTGTTGTAGGGATACTGTTAGTAAGTGCGTTAATCACGTTACCAATTGCAATAAGTATGAGAATAACAAAAAGTTTTAAGCAATTGATATTACTAAGTGTATTTTTAGGTGAATTATCAGTAATATTAGGCTTAGTCCTAGCTTTCTATATGGACATTTCTCCGGGTGGTGTAATTGTAGTTCTACTAGTTATTTTACTTATGATTACAATGGCTTATCAGAAAATGCGAATGAAGTTTAAAAAGGGAGCTAATATCAATGAATACAAATGATGCTATTAAAATTTTAAAAGAGAACGGTTTAAAATATACAGATAAACGTAAAGATATGTTAGATATTTTTGTCGAAGAAGATAAGTATATAAACGCAAAGTATATACAACAAGTTATGGATGAAAATTATCCTGGAATTTCATTCGACACAATATATAGAAATCTGCACTTATTTAAAGATTTAGGGATTATTGAAAATACAGAACTTGATGGTGAAATGAAGTTTAGAATCGCTTGTACAAACCATCATCATCATCATTTTATCTGTGAAAAGTGTGGAGATACAAAGGTAATAGATTATTGTCCAATAGATCAGATAAAATTATCACTACCTGGTGTTAATATTCACAAACACAAACTTGAAGTTTATGGTGTATGTGAGTCTTGCCAAGATTAATATAAAGAAATGAGATTTATGCACATTTGGTCAGATGTATGCATAAATCTCATTTTTTTAAATTATAGAAGATAAAGGTTCATTTCATACTCCGTTCGTATGATTTTATGGCAAATCTGTTAACTTTTTATATACAAAATGTTTAATTATTTTTGATTTGAGTTATATTAAATGAGTAGAGAAAATAATAAGTAGTAGAATTTAAGCAAATTCTTTGTTGAACCAGTCACTGCTTGTTATTATTTACTTACAGACATTTTAGGAGGATGATTATTTATGGCTTTTGAATTACCAAAATTACCATACGCATTTGATGCATTAGAACCACATTTTGACAAAGAAACTATGGAAATTCACCATGACAGACATCATAACACTTATGTTACGAAATTAAATGCTGCAGTAGAAGGTACAGATTTAGAATCTAAATCTATTGAAGAAATTGTTGCTAATTTAGACAGTGTACCAGCTAACATCCAAACTGCTGTACGTAATAATGGCGGTGGACATTTAAACCATTCATTATTCTGGGAGTTACTTTCACCAAACTCAGAAGAAAAAGGTACTGTAGTAGAAAAAATTAAAGAACAATGGGGTTCTTTAGAAGAATTTAAAAAAGAATTTGCTGACAAAGCAGCTGCACGCTTTGGTTCGGGTTGGGCTTGGTTAGTCGTAAACAATGGCCAGTTAGAAATTGTGACTACACCAAACCAAGATAATCCATTAACTGAGGGTAAAACACCTATTTTAGGTTTAGACGTATGGGAACACGCTTATTACCTAAAATATCAAAACAAACGCCCTGACTACATTGGCGCATTTTGGAATGTAGTTAACTGGGAAAAAGTTGACGAATTATATAATGCAACAAAATAAAGTATGATTACTTGTTCGGTCTCTTAAATGAGACCGTTATTTTTTTGTCAAAAAGATAGAAATAATTTCTAAATTCATATATGATTTAAAGTGAAAGACTTTGAATAGAGGTAGGTAGTTTTGTTAAAAAGACTAAAAGAAAAATCAAATGATGAAATCGTTCAAAATACAATTAACAAGAGAATTAACTTTATATTTGGTGTGATTGTATTTATTTTTGCAGTACTAGTACTACGTTTAGGTTATTTACAAATCGCACAAGGCTCACATTATAAACAAATTATAAAAAATGATGAAAACATTACAGTGAATGAGTCTGTGCCAAGAGGTCGTATTTTAGACAGAAATGGGAAAGTTTTAGTTGATAATGCTTCTAAAATGGCTATTACATATACTAGGGGTCGAAAAACAACACAATCGGAAATGTTGGATACGGCTGAAAAGTTATCGAAGCTAATCAAGATGGATACTAAGAAGATTACAGAACGTGATAAGAAAGATTTCTGGATTCAGTTGCATCCTAAAAAAGCAAAAGCAATGATGACAAAAGAACAAGCTATGTTAGCAGATGGAAGTATTAAACAAGATCAATATGATAAACAACTGTTATCGAAAATCGGAAAATCACAATTAGATGAATTGTCTTCTAAAGATTTACAAGTTTTAGCCATTTTTCGAGAGATGAATGCAGGAACAGTTTTAGATCCACAAATGATAAAAAATGAAGATGTCAGTGAAAAAGAGTATGCAGCAGTTTCTCAGCAACTTTCCAAATTACCAGGTGTTAACACGTCTATGGATTGGGATAGAAAATATCCATATGGCGACACTTTAAGAGGTATATTCGGAGATGTATCGACACCTGCTGAAGGTATTCCAAAAGAATTGACAGAACATTACTTATCCAAAGGATATTCACGCAATGATCGTGTTGGAAAATCTTACCTAGAATATCAATATGAAGATGTATTGCGTGGTAAGAAGAAAGAAATGAAATACACAACGGACAAATCTGGTAAAGTTACATCTTCAGAAGTGTTAAATCCTGGCGCTCGCGGTCAAGATTTGAAATTAACGATCGATATAGATCTTCAAAAAGAAGTAGAAGCATTATTAGATAAACAAATTAAGAAGCTTCGCAGCCAAGGTGCAAAAGATATGGATAATGCTATGATGGTTGTACAAAATCCTAAAAATGGAGACATTCTTGCGCTTGCCGGAAAGCAGATTAATAAGAGTGGTAAAATGACTGATTATGACATTGGTACGTTTACTTCTCAATTTGCGGTTGGATCTTCTGTAAAAGGTGGAACATTATTAGCTGGTTATCAGAATAAAGCTATCAAAGTTGGAGAAACAATGGTCGATGAACCATTACATTTCCAAGGTGGTTTGACAAAACGATCATACTTTAATAAAAACGGGCATGTATCTATTAATGATAAGCAAGCTTTGATGCATTCATCAAACGTATATATGTTTAAAACAGCATTAAAATTAGCGGGAGACCCTTATTATTCTGGCATGGCTTTACCTTCAGACATAAGTTCACCTGCCCAAAAGCTAAGAAGAGGATTAAATCAAGTAGGCTTAGGTGTGAAAACAGGTATAGATTTACCAAATGAAACAAGAGGTCAAATCGAACCATTAACAAATAATCCAGGTAATTATCTAGATTTATCAATTGGTCAATATGATACCTATACACCATTACAATTATCACAATATGTTTCAACTATAGCGAATGATGGTTATAGAATACAGCCACACATTGGATTAACGATTCATGAATCAACTAATAAAGATGAGGTTGGTCCACTCAAGAAGAAAATTAATGGCACCGTCTTGAACAAGGTTAATAATACTGAAAAAGAAATCAAACAAATTCAAGAAGGATTCAAAATGGCATTTAATGATAAAGATGGTACTGGATATGTTAGTTTTAAAGATACAGTAGTCCCTACTGCTGGTAAAACGGGTACCGCTGAAGTGTTCCAAAACGGAGAGCCAAGAGTTAACTCTACTTATATAGGATACGCGCCAATTGATGATCCAAAATTAGCGTTTTCAATTGTATATACAAATCAGCCTGTACCACCACCATGGTTAACAGGTGGAGACTTAGGTAGAGATGTAATTAACTACTACTTTAAGCAGTTAGGTAAAGATGATAAAAATAAAGACAAAGACAAATAAAATTTAGCCTGACGATTGTGTAGCGCATGGTTGTAAAATTTTAACTTTGCAAATATTATAGATGTTGGTATAATAATAAAGTCGTATTTAGAAATGATAAGGAGGAATAACCATGCGCGTAAACGTAACTTTAGCTTGTACGGAATGTGGTGACAGAAACTACATTACAACTAAGAACAAAAGAAATAATCCAGAACGTGTTGAAATGAAGAAATTCTGTTCACGTGAAAACAAACAAACTTTACACCGTGAAACAAAATAATCATTAAAATTAAATTTAAATTAACAATAAAAAAGGTGAAATCTCAAAATAAGAGGTTTCACCTTTTTAATTGTGCACACGTATGAAATGATAAAAGATTTTCAATTGAAATAATAAATTTTAGAATTGTCGCATAATTCATCATGACAACATAATGACATGTATTGTTATTAACGATATAATAGAATTGAATAAAGTGGGTGATAATGTGACTAAAAATGAGATTAGAAAATACATTTTACATAAAATGAAGAATTTTAATAAAGCTGAAAAGCGAAAAGCAGACACATGGTTAAGAAATCAATTTTTTTCAACTGAAGAATACAAAGAAGCAAACGCAATTGCGCTAGTTCTTTCTTTTAATCATGAAGTAGATACTTTTTCTATAATTGAACAAGCCTTAATGGATCATAAACGTATTTTTGTACCGAAAATGGATTATTTAAACCATCAAATGACTTTTAAAGAGATATTTAATCTCAAAGATATTGATGTCGATAATAAGGGGATTTACTATCCAACTTCAAAAGGTGAAACAACGAATAACCTAGATTTAATTGTTGTTCCTGGTGTCGGATTTCAAAACGATGGATATAGAATTGGGTATGGTGGTGGCTATTACGACAGGTTTTTAGCTAATTATCAGACAAAGACAATAAGCTTATTATACGATTTTCAAATAACATCATTTGAACCGGAATCATTCGATCAACCAGTCGATAAATTGATTATATATCAATCAGCATAGTGGAGGACTAAATGAACATAGACAAACAATTTTGGAAAACAATATATTATTGGATTAGGTACTTGAATTTTGATATTGTCAGTAGGGAAAAAGATGATCAAGAAATTTGGTTAGCCCATAAAAGAAAAAAACAAGTAGTCATTTTTAAACAACATATTAAGTCTACCCAAGAAATACGTTTTGACAAAGCAAAAGTGCTTGAACACAAAGATGAAATAGCAAATTTTATTTCTTTCGAACCACAAAGTTTTGAATTTTATTATTTTACAGAATCGGAATTTTCAGAAGAACAATTAAATGAAGTTTCGCCAATTAGAATTAAATTCAATGTTATAAGACACACAAAAGATTTGATAAAGCATATGCCGAATATATTTTTGGCTAGACTTATTTCAGAAGATAATGATAAAAAGACATATATGTTCTATAAACGCAAAGTATTAACCGATAACTTTTTAGATAAATATATGCAGAAATTTTCACCGGCAACATACACAATAATATTTGTAAATGTCTTAATATGGTTATGTATGATTTTATATTTAAATAATTTTTCGGATGTAAAATTATTAGATGTTGGCGGGTTAGTGCATTTTAATGTCGTACATGGTGAATGGTATCGAATTGTTACATCGATGTTTTTACATTTTAGTTTTGAACATATACTTATGAATATGCTTTCATTATTTATTTTTGGTAAAATAGTCGAAGCAATTATTGGTTCATGGAGGATGTTAACTGTATACTTTATTGCAGGGCTGTTTGGAAACTTTGTATCACTATCATTTAATACGACTACAATTTCAGTTGGGGCTAGTGGTGCTATATTTGGTCTGATTGGATCAATTTTTGCGATGATGTATGTTTCAAAAACATTTAACAAAAAAATGTTAGGACAGTTATTAATTGCATTAGTGATATTAGTTGGTGTTTCTCTGTTTATGTCAAATATAAATATTGTGGCGCATATTGGAGGATTCATTGGTGGTTTATTAATAACTTTAATTGGCTATTACTATAAGGTGAATCGTAATATTTTTTGGATTTTACTAATTGGTATGCTTGTTATATTTATTGCACTTCAAATTAGAATTTTTACAATTAAAGAAGATAATATTTATAATAAATTGATCAAAGATGATATGACTAGTGGTAATTATGATAATGCTCAAAATATTGTGAAGCAGACAATAAATAAAAATTATGCCGATGATCAAACATATTATTTAAGTGGTATGATTATGGCTACTATCAATTCTAAGTCTGAAGGTATGACAGAATGGGAGCGAGGACTTAGAATGTTTCCTAAATCAGGTTTATTAAATTTTGAGTTAGCGATAGCAAATCGTTCATTAAATGATGATGAAAAAGCATTAAAATATGTGCGTAAAGCATTAAATGCTGACCCTAAAAATACAGATTATATTAACTTAGAAAAAGAGTTGACTAAATCAAATGAGTCGAAAAATAAATAACTTTTATGATGTACAACAGTTATTGAAAAGTTACGGATTTCTAATATATTTTAAAAATCCAGAAGATATGTACGAAATGATTCAACAGGAGATTTCATCATTGTATCAATATGAACTGTTATCTAAGGAAGAATATTTGAAATGTACGTTGATAATTAATCAGAGAAGGAATGAACAGAAATGACAAAAATTATTTTAGCAGCTGATGTAGGCGGGACGACTTGTAAATTAGGTATTTTCACACCTGAATTAGAACAATTACATAAGTGGTCTATTCACACTGATACATCTGATAGTACAGGATATACACTTTTGAAAGGAATTTATGATTCGTTTGTTGAAAAAGTAAATGAAAATAATTATAATTTTTCAAATGTACTTGGCGTAGGTATTGGTGTACCAGGTCCTGTTGACTTTGAAAAAGGTACAGTCAATGGAGCAGTAAACTTATATTGGCCAGAAAAAGTTAATGTACGTGAGATTTTTGAACAATTCGTTGATTGTCCAGTGTATGTAGATAATGATGCTAACATAGCTGCTTTAGGGGAGAAACACAAAGGTGCTGGTGAAGGTGCCGATGATGTTGTTGCCATCACACTTGGTACTGGTCTAGGTGGAGGAATTATTTCAAATGGTGAAATCGTACATGGTCATAATGGCTCTGGCGCAGAAATAGGTCATTTTAGAGCAGACTTCGATCAACGATTTAAATGTAATTGTGGTCGTTCTGGATGTATTGAAACAGTTGCTTCAGCGACAGGCGTTGTTAACTTAGTTAACTTCTACTATCCGAAGTTGACGTTTAGATCTTCTATATTAGAATTGATTAAAGAAAATAAGGTTACAGCAAAAGCTGTTTTTGATGCGGCAAAAGCTGGTGACCAATTCTGTATTTTCATTACTGAAAAGGTTGCAAACTATATTGGATATTTATGTAGTATTATTAGTGTTACAAGTAATCCGAAATATATCGTTCTAGGTGGAGGAATGTCTACTGCAGGACCTATTTTAATTGAAAATATTAAAACAGAATATCATAATTTAACATTTACACCTGCTCAATTTGAAACTGAAATTGTACAAGCGAAATTAGGTAATGATGCAGGTATTACAGGAGCAGCAGGATTAATCAAGACCTATGTATTAGATAAAGAGGGGGTAAAATAATGGCTATTGTTGATGTGGTTGTTATTCCAGTTGGAACGGAAGGTCCGAGTGTTAGTAAATATATTGCAGATATTCAGAAAAAACTTCAAGAATATAAAGCAATGGGTAAAATTGATTTTCAATTAACACCAATGAATACTCTAATTGAAGGTGAATTAAGCGATGTATTAGAAGTTGTGCAAGTGATACATGAATTACCTTTTGATAAAGGTTTAAGTAGAGTTTGTACAAATATACGTATTGATGACCGACGAGACAAATCTAGAAAAATGAATGATAAACTAACATCAGTACAAAAACATTTAGAAAATAGTGGTGAAAACCTATGAGGATTTCAAGCTTAACTTTAGGCTTAGTTGATACTAATACGTATTTCATCGAAAATGACAAAGCTGTTATCCTGATTGACCCTTCAGGTGAAAGTGAAAAAATTATTAAAAAATTAAACCAAATAAATAAACCGTTAAAAGCTATTTTATTAACACATGCACACTTTGATCATATCGGAGCAGTCGATGATATAGTTGATCGATTCGATGTCCCGGTTTATATGCATGAAGCAGAGTTTGATTTTCTAAAAGACCCCGTTAAAAATGGGGCAGATAAATTTAAGCAATATGGATTGCCAATTATTACAAGTAAGGTAACTCCTGAAAAGTTAAACGAAGGTAGCACAGAAATAGAAGGATTTAAGTTTAATGTGTTACACACACCTGGACATTCACCAGGAAGTTTAACATATGTGTTCGATGAATTCGCAGTTGTTGGAGATACATTATTTAATAATGGAATCGGACGTACAGATTTATATAAAGGTGATTATGAAACGCTCGTTGATTCTATTCAAGATAAAATATTTGAATTAGAAGGCGATTTACCTTTATTCCCTGGACATGGTCCATATACGACGGTTGATGATGAACAATTAAATCCATTTTTACACGGTTAAATTGAAGTAATAAAAACACCTCCTACGTGATTATATGTAGGAGGTGTTTTTTTGAAGATTCTATTTCAAGAAATAATTAATAAAGCGATAGAAATGAAAGCGAGTGATGTACATTTTATTCCAGTTAAAAATGAAGTAAGTATTAAATTTAGAATTAATGATAACTTGGAGCAGTATGAACAAATTGGGAATAGCATTTATCAAAAGTTATTAGTTTATATGAAGTTTCAAGCTGGGCTTGATGTTTCTACACAGCAAGTCGCACAGAGCGGTCGATATAGTTACCATTTCAATAAAATATATTTTTTGAGAATATCAACTTTACCATTGTCACTTGGCCAAGAAAGTTGTGTAATCAGAATTGTACCTCAATTTTTTCAACAACAGAAATCAACTTATAAATTCAATGATTTTAAACACCTCATGAATAAGAAACAAGGATTACTATTGTTTAGTGGACCTACTGGTTCAGGAAAGAGTACATTAATGTATCAAATGGTCTCATACGCGAATAAAGCCTTGAATTTAAATGTAATTTCTATAGAAGATCCTGTAGAGATGCAAATTCCTGGTATTGTCCAAATTAATGTGAATGATAAAGCTGGCATTAACTATGTAAATTCGTTTAAAGCTATTTTAAGATGTGATCCTGATGTTATTTTAATAGGTGAAATCAGAGATAAAGATGTTGCCAAGTGTGTTATACAGGCTAGTTTAAGTGGTCACCTTGTTCTGACTACATTGCATGCAACTGATTGTAAAGGTGCTATTTTAAGGCTATTAGAAATGGGCATTTCTGTACAAGAATTGATACAGGCAACTAACTTAATTATAAACCAACGACTTGTAACTACTATTAAGCAACAGCGACAATTAGTATGTGAAATTCTATCTCAGCAACAACTCCGATATTTCTTTTCCCATAATCATTCATTACCATCATCATTTAAGAACTTAGAAGATAAACTTGATGATATGACAAAAGCAGGTGTCATTTGTGAAACTACAATGGATAAATACATTTAAACTACATTCTAAGAAGCGACAATTAAGTAAGGCCCAACAAATCGATTTACTTTCAAATTTATGTAATTTGTTGAAATATGGTTTCACTCTGTATCAAAGTTTTCAATTTTTAAATCTTCAAATGACATATAAAAATAAGCAATTAGGTACCACCATTCTAAGTGAAATTTCAAATGGTGCACCATGCAATCAGATATTATCACTGATAGGTTATAGCGATACTATCGTCATGCAAGTATATTTGGCAGAAAGATTTGGCAATATCATAGACGTTCTAGAAGAAACCGTAAATTATATGAAAGTGAATAGAAAGTCAGAACAACGATTGTTAAAGACACTGCAATACCCCTTAATACTAGTTTCTATTTTTATTGCTATGATTATTATATTAAACCTCACAGTAATTCCACAGTTTCAACAATTATATACTTCTATGAATATTCAACTATCTTCTTTTCAAAAAACATTGTCGTTTTTCATTACCAGCTTACCTACAATAATTGTAGTAATGCTCATAATAGTATCTATGTTGGCTATTATTATGAAGTTGATTTATAACAAATTAAATATGCTCAATAAGATAAACTTTGTGATGAAACTACCGCTAATATCAGGCTATTTCCAATTATTTAAAACTTATTTTGTAACTAATGAATTAGTGTTGTTTTATAAAAATGGTATTACGCTTCAATCAATAGTAGACGTTTATATTAACCATAGTAGTGATCCATTTAGACAGTTTCTAGGTAAATACTTATTAACTTATTCAGAAATGGGATATGGTTTACCTCAAATTTTAGAAAAACTAAAATGCTTTAAGCCTCAATTAATTAAGTTTGTGCTACAAGGTGAAAAGAGAGGGAAGCTTGAAGTAGAACTAAAGTTATATTCGCAAATATTAGTAAAACAAATAGAAGATAAAGCGATAAAACAGACTCAGTTTTTACAGCCTATTTTATTTTTGATTTTAGGTTTATTTATTGTCGCAATTTATTTAGTAATTATGTTACCAATGTTTCAAATGATGCAAAGTATAAAATAATGGAGGTTAATATATGTTTAAATTTCTTAAGAAAACTCAAGCGTTTACATTGATAGAGATGCTATTAGTGTTATTAATCATCAGTTTATTATTAATTTTAATCATTCCAAATATTGCTAAACAAACTGCTCACATACAATCAACAGGTTGTAATGCACAGGTAAAAATGGTTAATAGTCAAATTGAAGCGTATGCATTGAAACATAATAGAAATCCATCGTCTATTGAAGACTTAATTGCAGATGGTTTTATAAAAGAAGCACAAAAGACATGTAAATCAGGAGAGACAATAACAATTAGTAATGGAGAAGCAGTTGCAAATTAGAAAGCAGTCAGCATTTACTATGATTGAGATGCTTGTGGTAATGATGTTAATCAGTATATTTTTACTTTTGACAATGACATCTAAAGGATTAAGCAATCTTAGAGTAATAGATGATGAGGCAAATATCATTTCTCTTATTACTGAATTGAATTATATTAAGTCGCAAGCTATAGCAAATCAAGGATATATCAATGTTAGATTTTATGAAAACAGTGACACTATTAAAGTAATAGAGAATAATAAAATACGATTTCTAAAATTAAAAGTAGGCAAAATAATTAATGTTGCAAAAGTTGATATTATTGCCTTTGATAAAAAAGGGAATATCAATAAATTTGGTAGCATAACAATTGATAATAACAATTCAATTTATAGAATAATATTCCATATTGAAAAAGGAAGAATTCGTTATGAAAAGCTATAAGTGTAAAGGATCATTCTTAATAGATAGTATGGCTGGATTTTTGCTTATTGGATTGATTACATTAATATTGATACCAATGATGAATCAAATGCAAGCGAGTATAAACCATAAACTACAAACAATTGATGCTTCTAAAGTAATTTTGACGACTGTATCTAAAATTAATAAAGAAGAACTTAAGAAGGGGGTAACTATAGGGAAGTATGATATTAAGCAAAGTGACCAACAAATTTGTGCTATTTCAAAAAATACCACTTCTTATCAAAAGACATGTATACAGTATTAATGTCAAAGCTTTTTCGCTTATTGAAATGTTAGTAGCGATGATGGTTATAAGTATAATTTTACTAATTGTTCCAGACTTAATTAGACTTAGCAAAACTTTTCTAATTGAAAGTAGGGAATTAACAACTGTAGATTTCGAATTTTTCTCAAGAGATATTCTAGAGGATTTTAAAGGTGTAGATAGAAACGATATTGAAATTAGGCAACAGCGTATCATTTTACATAAAGGTGAAGAAATGATCGAATACAAATTAATAAATAACAAAATTATTAAAGTTGTAAATGACAGAGGAAATATAACAATGCTTAATAATGTTACAGCATTTACTGCAAATATCTACTATAAATCCATTATTAAAATAACGATAACAGTTAAAGTCGGTACAAATGTGCAGACTAAAACTATTTATGCATAACTTACTAGAATTTAAATGAGTACTATTAAAAAGGATGTGAAATAATTTATTAATTTTGATTTATATAAAGAAAAAGGATATGTTACGCCGTTCTTATTGATGCTAACAGCAATTTATTTTTCCATTTTCACTTTTTATATCAGTCAATATAGTTTAAAATTAAAGACATTATATAATATTGAAACTGACTATAACTATAAGATTGTTTTGTTATTGAAAGAAGGGAAAACGCATGAATCATGATAAATCACCAATAATTTTAATTGGTTTCATGGGTACCGGTAAATCTACGATTGGTAAATACGTTGCAGATGAGCAAAATTTATCATTTATTGATATAGATTCATATATCGAAGAAAAGTATAAGTTAACAATACCAGAAATATTTAGTAAACATGGTGAACAATATTTCAGGAATTTAGAGTTCACATGTTTGCAAGAATGTATTAACACTGCAGATATAATTGCTACTGGTGGTGGTATTATTGAAAGTGAAGAGGCATTTAATTTTTTGAAAAATCAAAAAAACATTATTTGGTTAGATTGTAATATTGATATTATATATAGTCGAATCAATGATGACCCACATCGACCTAATGCAAATAATAAGACAATCAAGCAGTTAAATGACTTGTATTGCTCGCGGATTTTAAGATATAATGAAATCGCATTCAAGAAATTCGATAGTCATTTGCTATCAATTTCAGAAATATATTATGAATTGCTAAATTTAATAAAAGCGAGTGATCAGTATTAGAGAGAATAGAGCGTTAAGACTCTATCGCCGAAGGTGCAAGTAATTATTACGAAACTCTCAGGCAAAAGGATAATACTGTAACGCGTTCCTGAATTGGTAATTTATAAACAGGGTAGCGATTGCTATCCTGTTTTTATAATTTTAAGGGGGTATTTCAATGTCAAGTGATTTAAAACAAACACCTTTATATCAAAATTATGTTGATAGAGGTGCAAAAATTGTGGAATTCGGAGGATGGGCGATGCCTGTTCAATTTTCAAGTATTAAAGAGGAGCATAATGCTGTTCGATACGAAATTGGCCTGTTTGATGTTAGTCATATGGGTGAAATTGAAGTGACAGGTAAAGATGCTAGTCAGTTTGTGCAATATTTATTATCAAATGATACTGATAATTTAACTACTTCAAAAGCATTATATACTGCTTTATGTAATGAAGAAGGCGGTATTATTGATGATTTAGTAATATATAAATTAGCTGACGACAATTATTTATTAGTTGTTAATGCTGCTAATACTGAAAAAGATTTTAATTGGATTTTAAAACACAAAGAGAAATTTGATGTTGAAGTACAAAATGTATCAAACCAATATGGTCAATTAGCAATACAAGGACCAAAAGCTAGAGATTTAATTAATCAATTAGTTGATGAAGATGTAACTGAAATGAAAATGTTTGAATTTAAACAGGATGTCAAATTATTTGGAGCTAACGTCATTTTATCTCAGTCAGGTTACACAGGTGAAGATGGGTTTGAAATTTATTGTAATATCGATGATACTGAAAAAATTTGGGATGGTTTATTAGAGTATAATGTTATGCCATGTGGGTTAGGCGCTCGTGATACATTAAGATTAGAGGCTGGATTGCCATTACATGGACAAGATTTAACTGAATCAATTACACCATATGAAGGTGGTATCGCTTTTGCAAGTAAACCATTAATTGATGCTGATTTTATTGGTAAATCTGTATTAAAAGATCAAAAAGAAAATGGTGCACCAAGAAGAACAGTGGGATTAGAATTACTTGAAAAAGGAATTGCAAGAACTGGTTATGAAGTTATGGATTTAGATGGAAATATTATTGGAGAAGTAACTTCAGGAACACAGTCTCCATCATCAGGAAAATCAATTGCACTTGCAATGATAAAAAGAGATGAGTTTGAAATGGGTAGAGAGTTGCTTGTTCAAGTTCGTAAGCGTCAATTAAAAGCGAAAATTGTTAAGAAAAATCAAATTGATAAATAATTAAAAAGGGGTGTGCATTGTGAGTCATCGTTATATACCTTTAACTGAAAAAGACAAGCAAGAAATGTTACAAACAATTGGTGCAAAATCTATAGGAGAATTATTCGGTGATGTACCAAGTGATATTTTATTAAATAGAGATTTAAATATTGCTGAAAGCGAAGCGGAAACAACGTTACTTAGAAGATTAAATCGCATTGCAAGCAAGAATATCACTAAAGAAACGCATACATCATTTTTGGGTGCTGGTGTTTATGATCATTACGCGCCATCAGTTGTGGATGCTATGATTTCAAGATCAGAATTTTACACAGCATATACGCCATATCAACCGGAAATTTCTCAAGGTGAATTACAAGCCATTTTTGAGTTCCAAACTTTAATTTGTGAATTAACAGATATGGATGTAGCAAATTCTTCTATGTATGATGGGATGACTAGCTTTGCTGAAGCATGTATTTTAGCATTTAGTCAAACAAAGAAAAATAAAATTGTAGTCTCAAAAGGTTTGCATTATCAAGCATTACAAGTACTTCATACTTATGCTAAGACGCGTAAGGAATTCGAAGTAGTGGAAATCGATTTAGATGGCACTGTTACAGATTTGAAAAAATTAGAAGCAGCAGTGGATGACGATACAGCAGCTGTTGCAGTTCAATATCCAAACTTCTACGGTTCAATTGAAGATCTTGAAAAGATTCATAGCTTTATTGAAGATAAAAAAGCATTATTTATCGTATATGCAAATCCATTAGCATTGGGATTACTTACACCTCCAGGTTCATTTGGTGCAGATATTGTTGTAGGTGATACTCAGCCATTTGGAATTCCTGCTCAATTCGGTGGGCCACATTGTGGATATTTTGCAACGACGAAAAAGTTAATGCGTAAAGTACCAGGTAGATTAGTCGGTCAAACACAAGATGATGAAGGTAATCGAGGCTTTGTATTAACATTACAAGCACGTGAACAACATATTCGACGCGATAAAGCGACATCTAATATTTGTTCTAACCAAGCATTAAATGCCCTAGCGTCATCAATTGCAATGTCAGCACTTGGTAAACAAGGTATCTATGATATTGCAGTTCAAAATATAGAACATGCTAACTATGCTAAACAACAATTTATTAAAAAAGGTTTTGAAGTATTAGATGGTACATCTTTCAATGAGTTTGTAGTCAAATTTGACAAACCAATTCAACAAGTTAACGAGGAATTAGTGAAGTACAATATTATCGGTGGTTTTGATTTAGGTGTTGTTTCAGACGACTTTAAAAATCACATGTTAATAGCTGTAACTGAATTAAGAACAAAAGATGAAATCGATACATTTGTAGAAAAGGCTGGTGAGTTAAATGACTAGTAAATCAAGTCCATTAATTTTTGAAAGATCTCGTGAAGGCAGATATGCATATTCATTACCAATAAGTGATATTAAAACAAATTCTGTTGAGTCATTGTTAGATGATAAATTTATTCGTAAAAACAAAGCGGAGTTTCCTGAAGTTGCTGAACTAGACTTAGTACGTCATTATACTGAACTTTCAAATAAAAATTTCGGTGTAGATAACGGATTTTATCCATTAGGTTCATGTACGATGAAGTATAACCCTAAAATTAATGAAAAGGTTGCTAGAATACCAGGATTCAGTGAATCACATCCATTACAAGATGAAGACCAAGTTCAAGGTTCATTAGAAATTATTTATAGTTTGCAAGAAGAATTAAAAGAAATTACTGGTATGGATGAGGTAACATTACAACCTGCTGCTGGTGCACATGGTGAATGGACTGCATTGATGATATTTAAAGCTTATCATGAGAATAATGGTGAAGGTCATCGTGATGAAGTCATTGTGCCAGATTCTGCGCATGGTACGAATCCAGCCTCAGCTTCATTTGCAGGATTTAAATCAGTTACTGTAAAATCAAACGAACGTGGCGAAGTTGATATTGATGACTTGAAACGTGTTGTAAATGAAAATACAGCAGCTATTATGTTAACTAATCCAAACACTTTAGGTATTTTCGAAAAAAATATTATGGAAATCCGTGAAATCGTCCATAATGCTGGTGGTCTATTATATTATGATGGTGCGAATTTAAACGCTATTATGGACAAAGTTCGCCCAGGAGATATGGGATTTGATGCTGTTCATTTAAACTTGCATAAAACCTTTACTGGTCCACATGGTGGCGGCGGTCCTGGTTCAGGTCCAGTCGGTGTAGTAAAAGAACTAGCAAGTTACTTACCAAAGCCAATGGTTATTAAAGATGGCGACAAATTTAAATATGATAATGATATTAAAAATTCTATCGGACGTGTAAAACCATTTTATGGTAACTTTGGTATTTACTTAAGAGCTTATACGTATATTCGAACTATGGGAGCAACTGGCCTTAAAGAGGTTTCCGAAGCAGCGGTTCTTAATGCGAATTATATTAAAGCACGTTTATCTGAACACTTTGAAATACCTTATAAACAATATTGTAAACACGAGTTTGTGTTAAGTGGTGTGCGTCAAAAAGAATTTGGTGTACGTACTTTAGACATGGCTAAGCGATTATTAGATTTCGGTGTACATCCACCAACAATCTACTTCCCGTTAAATGTTGAAGAAGGTATGATGATTGAACCGACTGAGACAGAGTCAAAAGAAACACTTGATTATTTCATCGATACATTAATTAGTATTGCTGAAGAAGCTAAAAATGATCCTGATAAAGTGTTAGAAGCACCACATACAACTGTGATTGATCGATTAGACGAAGCTACAGCTGCTCGTAAACCAATATTAAAGTTTGAAAATCTTAAACAGGAAAAATAAGATATTAAACACATATTCCGAGAATTATTATTCTAACTTTGTATGAAGATTTAAGGATAATGGTTTTAAAATCAATTAAAAAAGACAATTTCTATTTGAAAAAGAAAACTAAACCGAAGTAATAACTCTTAGGGTTTGGTATTATTCTTTCATAGAAATTGTCTTTTCACTTTTTAGACTGCGGTAATTGAATCGTATTGAAAATGAGTTGAACTTTCTTTATTATGCTGAAACTAAGTTTAATGATCTGTGAAGCTAGAGAAATATAGTAACAGACTTTGTTAAAAAATTAAAATCTGAGTATTGTTATTGATGATCAATTAACACTCAGATTTTATTAAATCGTATATTAAATTTACAAAACTATTTTTTAGACTTTATTTTTCCAGTCCATTTTTTATAGCCGCCTTTTAACATATAGATATCTGTATATCCATTCTTTTTCAAAATACGAGCGGCTCTATAGCTAGCAATCCCATTGGCATCACATAAGTATACCGGTTGGTCTTTTCTTAATCCTTGGAATCGTTGCCTGAACATTGTCATAGGAATATTGCGAGACCCATTAATGTGACCGTAGTCATAGTCAACTTTCTCTCTAACATCGATGACTTGAGCTTTTCTAATCCCATTATGGAATTCATTTTGATCTAATTCTTTAACAGCTCGCTTGTTAAGAATTTGTTGAACAATCATATAAGCAATAATTGCTATAACTAAAATTATTGCGATGTACAAACTAGCACTCATCTTGCATCCTCCCTAATTAAACGATAATATAATTATAAGACTGTTAGGTCAAATTATCAAAATATTTCACTAAAGAATTGCAATTATTATTCATTTAGTTAAATTGATTAATTAGCGAATCAAATATTATACATTTTGCTGATAGGAGTTCTTGAATATGACTGAAACTTGGAATTTTATTAATACAGGAAGTAAAGACCCATATTATAATATGGCAATGGATGAAGCGTTATTAAATTTTGTCTCTAGAGGTGAAATTGATCCAGTTATACGTTTTTACACATGGAATCCTGCAACATTATCAATAGGGTATTTCCAAAGGCTACAAAAAGAAATTGATATTGATAAGGTTAAAGAGAAAGGTTTTGGTCTCGTAAGGCGTCAAACTGGTGGCCGTGGGGTGCTTCATGATAAAGAGCTAACTTACAGTGTGATTGTGCCTGAATCGCATCCCAATATGCCTTCTACTGTTACAGAAGCGTACAGAGTGATTTCACAAGGATTATTAGAAGGATTTAAAAACTTAGGATTTGATACTTATTTTGCGGTACCTAAAACGCCTGAAGAGCGTCAAAAATTAAAACAACCTCGAAGTTCAGTGTGCTTTGATGCACCAAGTTGGTATGAGCTAGTTGTTGAAGGCCGTAAGATTGCTGGGAGTGCTCAAACGAGACAAAAGGGCGTAATCCTCCAACACGGTTCGATTTTACAAGATATTGATATTGACGAATTGTTTGATATGTTTATTTATAAAAATGAAAGATTAAAATTAAAAATGAAAGAGGCATTCGTTGAAAAAGCAGTTGCCATCAATGATATTTCAGATGAACACATTACTATTAGTCAAATGGAAAAAGCTTTCGAGAAAGGTTTTAAGAAAGGTTTAAATATAGAATTAAAGCCACTTGAATTAACAGAAGCTCAATTGGCAGAAGTGGAAGAATTAACTGAAAAATATCGTTCAGATGAATGGATGTTTAGAAAGTAGTTTTTAGAATAAAAAATGGAAGCACGTAGACTATTTTACCTACAAGTGCTTCCATTTTTTTATCTATTTTCTTCTTTGATTTCTTTTATACTTACGCATTGCTTTGCGATATTTGCGTTGGTCTTCAGTTAAGATGAAGAAATAATAAATCAGATAAATAATACCAGCTATTACAGCAAAGCTGACTAACATTCTGACGATTGAAAAAATAAAGGCATCTAGATTCATTACTAATCCAATCGCAGCAATAATAAGTACAAGGTAAAATATTATATTACGCATTAAAAGACTCCTATCATGATTTTGCATTTAAGTTTAATTTTGACAACGCTTGTTGTCCTTTTGTAAGTTGTTTTTTATCTTTATTTTGATAGCCATTTTTAATATCATCAAATGCATGATTCAAATCAGAGTTTAATTTATCGATATTTTTAGACGTTTTTTTATCATCATCACTAAGTGATAAACCATCGATAGCATCTTTGTATGAAGTGTGAGCACTTTGAATATCATTAGAAATTTGATTTAATTTCGATTGAACATTCTTATCGCCTTTGTTTTTACTTACATCTTTCTCAATATCGTTATAGGATTTCAAAGCTTTAGCAACTTTGTCGTAGTATGTTGATGAAACATTCATCAATTTAATTTTCGTATTATTAGATGCAGTTTTTTTACTGTTTTCTTTATCCTTTTCAAGCCCTTTAATTTTAGATTTAGAATCACTAATTTGTTGATTAAGTTCTTGAATATCTAGTTTGAGTTGATGATTATCTTCTCTTAAATCTGTTGTTTTTTCTTCTAATGGTGCTAAATTTTGTGATCCACATCCAGCTAACAATAATGTTGCGCCAACAATTGAAACCAATTTTTTCATTACTATCTCCCTAAAATCAATATCTATTATTTTTTATCCTTATTATGATATTATTTTAATGTATAAAGTTGAAATGCACAAACGTTTCACTAGGAGGTAATAAGATGAGCAGAATAACACAAGTGCATCGTATTTTAGAACAAAAACATTTAGATGCGATTATCATTCTTTCGGATTACAATAGAAGATATTTATCAGGTTTTACTGGTACCAGTGGAGCACTTATCATATCTAAAGATAAACAATATTTGATAACAGACTTTAGATATATTGATCAAGCAACTAAGCAGGCGCCAAATTATGAAATTATTAATCGTAAATCTACTATTATTGGTGAGATTAAAGAATTGCTACACCAAGAAAATTTTGAAAATGTAGGTTTTGAGGGGCATCATGTAAGTTATGATACATACCTTGAATTAAATAAAAGCCGTATATCATTAATAAGCATTTCTAATACTGTAGATAAAATTAGAGACGTCAAAGATGCTGACGAAATTGCTTTAATTCAAAAAGCAGCTAATATTGTTGATGAAACATATGAATATATTTTAACTGTTGTAAAAGCAGGTATGACTGAAAAAGAATTAAAGGCAATATTAGAAAGTAAAATGCTAGAATTAGGAGCAGATGGACCATCATTCGATACGATTGTAGCATCTGGTCATAGAGGTGCATTACCACATGGTGTTGCAAGTGATAAAATTATTGAAAAAGGCGACATGATTACATTAGATTTTGGCGCGTATTATAACGGCTATTGTTCAGATATTACTAGAACATTTGCTATTGGAGAACCAGATCCTAAACTGAAAGAAATATATCAAATAGTACTTGAATCTCAAATGAAAGCAATTAATGAGATTAGACCTGGCATGACTGGTGCAGAAGCTGATGCCATTTCAAGAAACTATTTAGAGTCAAAAGGGTATGGAAAAGAATTTGGACATTCACTAGGACATGGTATTGGTTTAGAAATCCATGAAGGGCCAATGCTGGCTCGTACGATACAAGATAAACTTCAAGTTAACAACTGTGTTACAGTAGAACCTGGTGTTTATATAGAAGGTTTGGGCGGTATAAGAATAGAAGATGATATTTTAATTACAGAAAATGGTTGTCAAGTCTTTACTAAATGCACAAAAGACCTTATAGTTTTAACATAAGCGTGTAAAATGAGGAGGAAACTGAAATGATTTCGGTTAATGATTTTAAAACAGGTTTAACAATTTCTGTTGATAACGCTATTTGGAAAGTTATAGACTTCCAACATGTAAAGCCTGGTAAAGGTTCAGCATTCGTTCGTTCAAAATTACGTAATTTAAGAACTGGTGCAATTCAAGAGAAAACGTTTAGAGCTGGTGAAAAAGTTGAACCAGCAATGATTGAAAATCGTCGCATGCAATATTTATATGCTGACGGAGATAATCATGTATTTATGGATAATGAAAGCTTTGAACAAACAGAACTTTCAAGTGATTACTTAAAAGAAGAATTGAATTACTTAAAAGAAGGTATGGAAGTACAAATTCAAACATACGAAGGTGAAACTATCGGTGTTGAATTACCTAAAACTGTTGAATTAACAGTAACTGAAACAGAACCTGGTATTAAAGGTGATACTGCAACTGGTGCTACTAAATCGGCAACTGTTGAAACTGGTTATACATTAAATGTACCTTTATTTGTAAACGAAGGTGACGTTTTAATTATCAACACTGGTGATGGAAGCTACATTTCAAGAGGATAATCTCTAATTTGTTAACAAATAACTTGTATTCACTATACTGATTTAACGTAAGATATTCCAAATAAGTCTCATAAAGCTATTGCCTAAAATGATTATAGGTTATATGCTGATATGAGGCTTTTTATTTTAAAAATAATTTTTAAAATATAAAACGAATCGTCTAATTGGTAGTAAAAAAACATAGACATGAGTAAGGGTATATATCTACATATTATATTGTTGAGGATAAAACATAATAGCTTATAAAAATAACATTGATATGTTTAACTGAATGCATAAATTTTTTAATTAAGAGTAAAGATGAGTCAATGTTAAGTAATAAATACACAAGTGTTTTTAATTTAAAATGTGGTTTTATTATAACTTTGGGATAGACATATAATGTCGCCAGCAATATGAACATGCTTGAATTGAAGAGTTGTCTCAAGTAAAATAGACGGGTAGATGAAAACAAACTGAAGGAGTCAGTAATAATGAACTTTAAAGAAATCAAAGAATTAATTGAAATTCTGGATAAATCAACTTTAACGGAAATCAATATTGAAGATACTAAAGGCAAAGTGACGCTTAAGAAAGAAAAAGAAACTGAGATTATCACGCCACAAATCTCACAAATGCCAGTTGAAGCTGCGGCAATGCCTATGCCTCAAGTACAATCAACTGATAGCAATAAAACTGAAGCTCCAAAGCCAACTTCAGATAATCACAAAACAATTAATGCACCTATGGTAGGTACATTTTACAAATCGCCATCTCCAGACGAAGAAGCGTATGTGCAAGTTGGGGACACTGTTTCAAATGAAACAACAGTGTGTATTTTAGAGGCAATGAAACTATTTAATGAAATTCAAGCAGAAATTTCAGGTGAAATTGTTGAAATCTTAGTAGAAGACGGACAAATGGTAGAGTATGGCCAACCGTTATTTAAGGTGAAATAATGAAAAAGGTTTTAATTGCAAACCGCGGTGAAATCGCAGTTAGGATTATTCGCGCTTGTCGTGATTTAGGCATCCAAACTGTTGCAATCTATTCTGAAGGGGATAAAGATGCGCTACATACTCAAATTGCTGATGAAGCATATTGCGTAGGTCCCACTTTGTCTAAAGATTCATATTTAAATATTCCGAACATCTTATCTATTGCAACTTCTACAGGTTGTGATGGCGTTCATCCGGGTTATGGCTTTTTAGCTGAAAATGCTGACTTTGCAGAATTATGCGAAGCATGCCAATTGAAGTTCATTGGACCAAGTTATCAATCTATCCAAAAAATGGGTATCAAAGATGTTGCTAAGGCAGAAATGATCAAAGCTAATGTTCCAGTTGTTCCTGGTAGTGACGGTTTAATGAAAGACGTCTCAGAAGCTAAGAAAATCGCTAAAAAAATTGGTTATCCGGTCATCATTAAAGCTACTGCTGGTGGTGGCGGAAAAGGTATCCGTGTTGCTCGTAATGAAAAAGAACTTGAAACTGGCTTCCGAATGACAGAACAAGAAGCTCAAACTGCATTTGGTAATGGTGGACTTTATATGGAGAAATTCATCGAAAACTTCCGCCATATTGAAATCCAAATTGTTGGGGACAGCTATGGTAATGTAATTCATTTAGGAGAACGTGATTGTACAATTCAAAGACGTATGCAGAAATTAGTGGAAGAAGCACCTTCCCCAATTTTAGATGACGAAACACGTCGTGAAATGGGAAATGCCGCAGTTCGTGCAGCGAAAGCTGTAAATTATGAAAATGCGGGAACAATTGAGTTTATATATGATTTAAATGATAATAAATTTTATTTTATGGAAATGAATACACGTATTCAAGTAGAACATCCTGTAACTGAAATGGTAACAGGAATTGATTTAGTTAAATTACAATTACAAGTTGCTATGGGTGACGTGTTACCGTATAAACAAGAAGATATTAAATTAACAGGACACGCAATTGAATTTAGAATTAATGCTGAAAATCCTTACAAGAACTTTATGCCATCACCAGGTAAAATTGAGCAATATCTTGCACCAGGTGGATATGGTGTTCGAATAGAGTCAGCATGTTATACTAATTATACGATACCGCCATATTATGATTCGATGGTAGCGAAATTAATCATACATGAACCGACACGAGATGAAGCGATTATGGCTGGCATTCGTTCATTAAGTGAATTTGTGGTTCTTGGTATTGATACAACTATTCCATTCCATATTAAATTATTGAATAACGATATATTTAGAAGCGGTAAATTTAATACAAACTTTTTAGAGCAAAATAGCATTATGAATGATGAAGGTTAATAGGAGGTCAATCCATGGTCAAAGTAACTGATTATTCAAATTCAAAATTAGGTAAAGTAGAAATAGCGCCAGAAGTGCTATCTGTTATTGCAAGTATAGCTACTTCGGAAGTCGAAGGCATCACTGGCCATTTTGCTGAATTAAAAGAAACAAATTTAGAAAAAGTTAGTCGTAAAAATTTAAGCCGTGATTTAAAAATCGAGAGTAAAGAAGATGGCATATATATAGATGTATATTGTGCATTAAAACATGGTGTTAATATTTCAAAAACTGCAAACAAAATTCAAACGTCAATTTTTAATTCAATTTCTAATATGACAGCGATAGAACCTAAGCAAATTAATATTCACATTACACAAATCGTTATTGAAAAGTAATGTCATACCTAATTCAGTAATTAAATAAAGAAAAATACAAACGTTTGAAGGAGTTAAAAATGAGTCGTAAAGAATCCCGAGTGCAAGCTTTTCAAACTTTATTTCAATTAGAAATGAAGGACAGTGATTTAACGATAAATGAAGCGATAAGCTTTATTAAAGACGATAATCCAGATTTAGACTTCGAATTTATTCATTGGCTAGTTTCTGGCGTTAAAGATCACGAACCTGTATTAGACGAGACAATTAGTCCTTATTTAAAAGATTGGACTATTGCACGTTTATTAAAAACGGATCGTATTATTTTAAGAATGGCAACATATGAAATATTACACAGTGATACACCTGCTAAAGTCGTAATGAATGAAGCAGTTGAATTAACAAAACAATTCAGTGATGATGATCATTATAAATTTATAAATGGTGTATTGAGTAATATAAAAAAATAAAATTGAGTGATGTTATATGTCAGATTATTTAAGTGTTTCAGCTTTAACGAAATATATTAAATATAAATTTGATCAAGATCCACATCTCCAATCTGTATTGATTAAAGGTGAGCTTTCAAATTTCAAAAAGCATTCAAGTGGTCATTTATACTTTAATGTGAAAGATAAAGAAAGCGTTATAAGTGCCATGATGTTCAAAGGTAGTGCTTCTAAATTAAACTTCGAACCTAAAGAAGGAGATGAAGTCTTATTAGAAGCACGTGTTTCTGTTTTTGAACGTCGTGGAAACTATCAAATTTATGTAAATAAAATGCAATTAGATGGTATAGGGAACTTATATCAAAAATTAGAAGCATTAAAGAAAAAATTAACTGAAGAAGGTTGTTTTGATAAAGCGAATAAGAAATCAATACCTAAGTTTCCTAAAAAAATTGCAGTTTTAACAGCGAGTACAGGTGCCGCAATTCGAGATATCCATTCAACGATAAATAGTCGTTTTCCATTAGCTGAACAAATACAAATTAGTACTTTGGTTCAAGGTGAAAAAGCAAAAGACGACATTATTGAAAAAATTGAATATGCAGATAGTTTAGGTGTAGATACCATTATTGTAGGTCGAGGCGGTGGATCCATAGAAGATTTATGGAATTTCAACGAAGAAGCTGTCGTCCGTGCAATATATAATTGTAAGACACCGATTATATCAGCAGTAGGTCATGAAACTGACTTTACATTAAGTGATTTTGCTGCAGACATCAGAGCTGCGACTCCAACTCAAGCTGCTGTTATTGCAACACCAGACCAATATGAATTGCTGCAACAAATACAGCAATATCAGTTTACATTGACTCGTTTCATCAAGAAACATTTAGAACAACAACGTAAACATGTTGAACATTTGTCATCGTATTACAAGTTTAAACAACCAACTTTATTGTATGATCAACAGATACAACGTCGTGATGATTTAGAAAAGAGACTGAAACAACAAATTCAGGCAACTTTTGAACAACAGAGACATCGATTAATGCTGTTGCAACAACGCTATAATTTAAAAGCGTTACTAAGTAGTGTTAATCAAGAACAACAAAATAATCTTCAATTGACAAACCAACTTGTTAAATTATTGAATTCTAAGATATTAAGTTATAAAAATGATTTGAAAAATAAAGTAGAAAACTTAAACAATTTAAGTCCAACTAATACAATGTTGCGTGGATATGCAATTGTTAATAAAAAAGACGAAGTCATTACGAGTACTAAAGATTTAACAGAAAATGATCAATTGACGTTAACAATGAAAGATGGCTTAGTAGATGCAAAAGTTACGAAAGTAAGGTGTAATAATGACTAAAGAAACGCAAAGTTTTGAAGAAATGATGCAAGAATTAGAGCAAATTGTTCAAAAATTAGATAATGAAACAGTATCTTTAGAGGAATCATTAGATTTATACCAACGTGGTATGAAACTATCAGCAGCTTGTGACACAACTTTAAAAAATGCCGAAAAAAAGGTGAATGACTTAATAAAAGAAGAAGCTGAGGATGTAAAAAATGACGAATCTACCGATGAATAAATTAATAGATGAAGTCAATAATGAATTATCGGTTGCGATAAATAAATCAGTAATGGATACTCAGCTAGAAGAAAGTATGTTGTATTCATTAAATGCTGGAGGTAAACGCATCCGACCAGTTCTGTTATTACTCACTTTAGATTCACTAAATACCGAGTATGAGTTAGGTATGAAGAGCGCAATTGCACTAGAAATGATTCATACATATTCACTTATTCATGATGACCTACCAGCGATGGATAATGATGATTATCGACGAGGGAAATTAACAAATCATAAAGTATATGGTGAGTGGACTGCGATATTAGCAGGTGATGCTTTATTAACTAAAGCATTTGAACTTATTTCAAGTGATGATAGATTAACTGATGAAGTAAAAATAAAAGTTCTACAACGGCTGTCAATAGCAAGTGGTCATGTTGGAATGGTCGGCGGTCAAATGTTAGATATGCAAAGCGAAGGCCAACCAATTGATCTTGAAATTTTGGAAATGATACACAAAACAAAAACAGGAGCACTATTAACATTTGCGGTTATGAGTGCAGCAGATATCGCTAATGTCGATGATGCAACTAAAGAACATTTAGAAAGTTATAGTTATCATTTAGGTATGATGTTTCAGATTAAAGATGATTTATTAGACTGCTATGGTGATGAAGCGAAGTTAGGTAAAAAAGTGGGCAGCGATCTTGAAAATAATAAAAGTACATACGTGAGTTTATTAGGAAAAGATGGCGCAGAAGATAAATTGACTTATCATAGAGACGCAGCAGTGGATGAACTAATGCAAATTGATGAACAATTCAATACAAAACACTTATTAGAAATCGTTGATTTATTTTATAGCAGGGATCACTAAAAGCAAATATATCGATTAGCAACAATTGTTAAGTTTGAAATGTCTCAAAAGGCATATTCAACTGACGTTGTTTGTTAATCGATTTTTCTCATGTTGAAACTTAAAATTATGTTAAAGACTTTCATCTAAAAATAGAATTTTCAATTTCTATACGACAATATTCGCATCTGTGATATCAATGTGATTTTAATTAAATATGTTCAAACAATTGACGCTTATTAAATCTAATAATTAGCAAGTTTATTACACATATATTCATTTTTATACATATTTTAAGCAATTGTTATGCGTAATATGAAAAATATTTATAAATAGATAATCAAGATAGATAAACCATGTTTACCCTTTTTACGTAAAGGTGTTTAGTAGTCGTAAATCAGTGCATGTGTTAAAATAAATGTATAAATATTCGTAATCAGAGGTGTTTACTGTGCCCAAAAAATCGGTTAGGCATATAAAAATTAGAGAAATTATTTCAAATGAACAGATAGAGACACAAGATGAATTAGTTAAACGATTAAACGATTATGATTTAAATGTCACTCAAGCAACTGTTTCTCGTGATATTAAAGAACTACAACTTATTAAAGTACCTATACCTTCAGGTCAATATGTTTATAGTTTACCAAATGATAGAAAATTTCATCCTTTAGAAAAATTGGGACGTTATTTAATGGATTCCTTTGTTAATATAGATGGTACTGATAATTTACTTGTTCTAAAAACATTACCTGGTAATGCACAATCTATTGGAGCTATATTAGACCAAATCAATTGGGAAGAAGTACTAGGCACAATTTGTGGTGATGATACTTGTTTAATTATTTGTCGAAGCAAAGAGGCAAGTGATGAAATCAAGTCAAGAATTTTCAATTTGTTATAAGGATGCGATGAGTTTATGTTACAAACCTTATCAATCAAGCAATTTGCTATTATTGAAGAGTTAGAAATTCAATTTTCTGATGGTTTAACTGTTTTAAGTGGTGAAACGGGTTCAGGTAAGTCAATTATTATAGATGCAATTGGACAATTAATTGGAATGAGAGCTTCATCTGATTTTGTAAGACATGGTGAAAAAAAGGCTGTCATCGAAGGTATATTTGATATTGACGAGAGTAAAGATGCTATACATATATTGAAAAATATGGATATTGATGTAGATGAAGATTTTTTATTAGTTAAACGGGAAATTTTCAGCTCTGGTAAAAGTCTTTGTAAAATTAATAATCAAACAGTTACTTTACAAGATTTACGAAAAGTTATGCAAGAATTATTAGATATTCATGGCCAACATGAAACGCAATCTTTGTTGAAACAAAAATACCATTTAACATTATTGGATAATTACGCAGAATCACGTTATCAAGATTTGTTGGATAAATATCACCAAACTTTTCAAAATTATAAAGCCAAAAAGCAAGAGTTAGAAGATTTAGAATCAGCAGACCAAGCATTGCTGCAGCGTTTAGATTTAATGAAATTTCAATTAGAAGAATTGTCTGAAGCACATCTAAAAGAAGGCGAAATAGAGCAACTTGAAATAGATATTAAACGTATTCAAAACTCTGAAAAATTAAGTTTAGCGCTTAATAACGCACATATGACATTAACGGATGAAAATGCTATCACTGATCGTTTGTATGAACTAAGCAACCATTTGTTAACAATAAACGATATAGTTCCAAACAAATATGACAAATTAAAAGAAGATATTGATCAATTTTATTACATTTTAGAAGATGCAAAACATGAGTTATATGATGAAATGGCTAATACAGAATTCGACGAACAAGTGTTAAACGAGTATGAATCTCGTATGAATTTGCTGAATAATTTAAAACGCAAATATGGAAAAGATATTTCAGAATTAATCGCATATCAAGAAAAGCTTAATAATGAAATCAATAAAATTGAAAACTATGAACAAAGTACATCGCAGTTACGAGAAGAAATAAATGCATTGTATAATCAAGTTATAGAGGTTGGACAAGCGTTATCTAAGCAGCGTCGTATAGTTGCTAGGGAGTTAAGAGACCACATTGTATCGGAAATTCAAAACTTACAAATGAAAGATGCAAATCTTGAGATTTCATTTAAAAAATTAGAAGAACCGAATATTGATGGAATCGAATTTGTAGAATTTTTAATCAGTCCTAATAAAGGGGAACCATTAAAAAGTTTAAATAAAATTGCGTCAGGTGGAGAACTTTCTAGAATTATGTTAGCGTTAAAAAGTATTTTTGTTAAATCGAGAGGTCAAACTGCAATTTTATTCGATGAGGTTGACTCAGGTGTATCTGGACAAGCCGCACAAAAAATGGCAGAGAAAATGCGAGATATAGCAGAATATATACAAGTTATTTGTATATCTCACTTGCCACAAGTTGCATCGATGAGCGACCATCATTTATTAATTTCGAAATCATCAAAAGATGATCGTACAACAACACAAGTTCAAGAGTTAATTGGCGATGATAAAGTAGATGAAATTGCACGAATGATTTCAGGTGCAAGTGTTACTGATTTAACTCGTGAAAATGCAAGAGAAATGATACAACACAATCAAAGACGTAGATAATTTCCAAAGTGTGTTGAATACTCATTTGTGGATTTATTTATGTGCATTCAAACTAAATAGACAATCATGTAAAATAGGTAATTAATGGACATGAAAACTATGTATTAATAAATTTTCAATGGATATATATCATTAGTTAGGAGTAAGAACATGTCAGAGAAACAATATGATTTAGTCGTTCTCGGTGGAGGTACTGCAGGATATGTTGCTGCGATACGTGCGTCTCAATTAGGTAAGAAAGTAGCAATAGTAGAACGACAACTATTAGGAGGTACTTGTCTCCATAAAGGTTGTATTCCTACTAAATCGCTGCTTAAATCTGCTGAAGTATTTCAAACAGTAAAACAGGCAGCAATGTTTGGCGTTGATGTCAAAGATGCTAATGTTAATTTTGAAAATATGTTGGCACGAAAAGAAGACATTATTAATCAAATGTATCAAGGTGTAAAGCATTTAATGCAACACAATCACATTGACATTTATAACGGCACGGGACGTATTCTAGGTACATCTATATTTTCACCTCAAAGTGGCACAATTTCTGTCGAATATGAAGATGGTGAATCAGACTTATTACCCAACCAATTTGTATTAATTGCAACTGGTTCTTCGCCTGCAGAGTTGCCATTCTTATCATTTGATCATGATAAAATTTTATCTAGCGATGATATATTATCATTAAAGACGTTACCATCAAGTATTGGTATTATTGGTGGTGGTGTTATCGGAATGGAATTTGCATCATTGATGATAGATTTAGGTGTTGACGTAACAGTTATAGAAGCTGGTGAAAGAATTTTACCAACTGAAAGTAAACAAGCTTCACAACTATTAAAAAAATCATTGTCAGCACGTGGTGTTAAATTCTATGAGGGAATAAAACTTTCTGAAAATGATATAAGTGCTAACGAAGATGGTGTTACATTTGAAATTTCCTCAGACATAATTAAAGTAGATAAAGTGTTGCTATCGATTGGTAGAAAACCTAACACATCAGATATTGGTTTAAACAACACTAAAATAAAACTTTCAACATCAGGACATATTTTAACGAACGAATTTCAACAAACTGAAGATAAACATATTTATGCAGCTGGTGATTGTATTGGAAAATTACAATTGGCACATGTTGGATCAAAAGAAGGTGTTGTGGCTGTCGATCATATGTTTGAAGGGAACCCAATCCCAGTAAACTATAACATGATGCCTAAGTGTATTTATTCACAACCTGAAATTGCTTCTATCGGTTTAAACATTGAGCAAGCAAAGGCAGAGGGAATGAAAGTTAAAAGTTTTAAAGTACCATTTAAAGCAATTGGTAAAGCAGTGATTGATAGCCATGACGCAAACGAAGGGTATAGCGAAATGGTGATTGATCAATCAACTGAAGAAATTGTGGGTATTAATATGATTGGTCCACATGTAACAGAATTGATTAATGAGGCATCACTGTTACAGTTCATGAATGGCTCGGCATTAGAATTAGGACTAACAACACACGCACATCCTTCCATCTCTGAAGTGTTGATGGAATTAGGATTGAAAGCAGAAAGTAGAGCTATTCACGTATAAATAGGAGGATTTAACATGATTGATTATAAATCATTAGGCCTTAGCGAAGAAGACCTAAAAGTAATATATAAATGGATGGATTTAGGTAGAAA
The DNA here is from genome assembly GCF_016893255.1 of Staphylococcus sp. GDB20D11A. NCBI lineage: Bacteria > Bacillati > Bacillota > Bacilli > Caryophanales > Staphylococcaceae > Staphylococcus > Staphylococcus sp. GDB20D11A. The sequence goes on along the minus strand of NZ_JAFEPJ010000002.1, from coordinate 110,573 downwards.
AATAGATGAAAGACTGTGGTTATTGAACCGTGCAGGTAAAATTCCATTTGTTGTAAGTGGTCAAGGACAAGAAGCAACTCAGATTGGGATGGCATACGCATTAGAAGAAGGTGATATTACTGCGCCTTATTATAGAGATCTAGCTTTCGTTACTTATATGGGTATCTCAGCGTATGATACGTTTTTATCAGCGTTTGGAAAGAAAGACGATGTTAACTCTGGTGGAAAACAAATGCCTTCACACTTTAGTAGTAGAGCTAAGAATATTTTGTCACAAAGTTCACCGGTAGCAACTCAAATACCCCATGCTGTTGGTGCTGCTTTAGCTTTAAAAATGGATGGTAAGAAGAAAATTGCAACAGCAACTGTTGGTGAAGGCAGCTCAAACCAAGGTGACTTCCATGAAGGTTTAAACTTCGCGGGTGTACACAAACTTCCTTTTGTATGTGTCATTATAAATAATAAATATGCAATTTCAGTACCTGATTCATTACAATACGCAGCTGAAAAATTATCGGATAGAGCACTTGGTTACGGTATACATGGTGAACAAGTAGATGGTAATGATCCATTAGCAATGTATAAAGCGATGAAAGAAGCAAGAGAACGAGCTATTTCTGGTCAAGGTTCAACTTTGATTGAAGCAGTAACTTCTCGTATGACAGCTCATTCATCGGATGACGACGACCAATATCGTACGAAAGAAGAGCGTGAAGCGCTTAAAAAAGCAGACTGCAACGAAAAGTTCAAAAAAGAGTTGCTTTCAGCTGGCATTATCGATGATGCTTGGTTGGCAGAAATAGAAGCAGAACATAAAGACATTATCAATAAAGCAACAAAGGCTGCTGAAGACGCGCCATATCCAAGTGTCGAAGAAGCCTATGCATTTGTGTACGAAGAAGGGAGTCTTAACTAATGGCTAAATTATCTTATTTAGAGGCGATTCGCCAGGCACAAGACTTAGCATTACAACAAAATAAAGATGTATTTATTCTTGGTGAAGATGTTGGAAAAAAAGGTGGCGTATTTGGTACTACTCAAGGACTGCAACAACAATATGGTGAGGACAGAGTTATCGATACACCATTAGCTGAGTCAAATATTGTCGGCACAGCCATTGGCGCAGCTATGGTTGGTAAAAGACCAATTGCTGAGATTCAGTTTGCAGATTTTATCTTACCTGCAACAAATCAAATTATTAGTGAAGCCGCGAAAATGCGTTATCGTTCAAATAATGAATGGCAATGCCCATTAACGATTCGTGCACCATTTGGTGGCGGTGTTCATGGTGGACTTTATCATTCACAAAGTATTGAAAGTATATTTGCTTCATCACCAGGTTTAACAATTGTTATACCTTCAACACCGTATGATGCTAAAGGTCTATTATTATCTTCAATTGAATCAAATGATCCTGTTTTATACTTTGAACATAAAAAGGCTTATAGATTCTTAAAGGAAGAAGTGCCAGAAGAATATTACACTGTACCTTTAGGAAAAGCAGATGTTAAACGTGAAGGTGAAGATTTAACAGTATTTTGTTATGGATTAATGGTCAATTATTGTTTACAAGCAGCGGATATTTTAGCAGCAGACGGTATCAATGTTGAAGTCGTAGATTTACGAACTGTTTATCCATTAGATAAAGAAACAATTATTGATCGTGCTAAACATACAGGTAAAGTTTTACTTGTAACTGAAGATAATTTAGAAGGTAGTATTATGTCTGAGGTGTCAGCGATTATTGCAGAGCATTGCTTGTTCGATTTAGATGCACCAATCATGCGTTTAGCTGCTCCAGATGTACCATCTATGCCATTTTCTCCTGTATTAGAAAATGAAATTATGATGAATCCAGAAAAAATCTTAAATAAAATGCGTGAATTAGCAGAATTCTAGGGAGGGAAAGTCATGGAAATAACAATGCCTAAGTTAGGTGAGAGTGTTCATGAAGGTACCATTGAACAATGGTTAGTTTCTGTTGGTGATCATATTGATGAATATGAACCATTATGTGAAGTTATTACAGATAAAGTGACGGCTGAAGTCCCTTCCACGATATCAGGAACAATTACAGAAATTTTAGTTGAAGCGGGGCAGACGGTAGCTATTGATACAATTATCTGTAAAATTGAAACTGCTGATGAAAAGACAAATGAAACAACTGAAGAGATACAAGCAAAAGTGGATGAGCATACTCAGAAATCTACTAAAAAAGCTAGTGCAACAGTGGAACAGACATCTACTGCTAAACAAAATCAACCACGAAATAATGGTCGCTTTTCACCTGTTGTATTTAAACTCGCTTCAGAGCATGACATTGATTTATCACAAGTTGTAGGTAGTGGATTTGAAGGTCGTGTAACTAAGAAGGATTTAATGTCAGTTATTGAAAATGGTGGTACCACAGCTCAATCTGACAAACAAGTTCAAACACAATCAACTTCAGTAGCTACATCAAGTAACCAATCATCTGAAGACAATAGTGAAAATAGCACAATACCAGTAAATGGTGTGCGTAAAGCAATTGCACAAAACATGGTTAATAGTGTAACGGAGATTCCACATGCATGGATGATGATTGAGGTTGATGCTACAAACCTTGTGAATACGAGAAACCATTATAAAAACAACTTTAAAAATAAAGAAGGATATAATTTAACTTTCTTTGCTTTCTTTGTAAAAGCTGTAGCAGATGCTTTAAAAGCATATCCATTATTAAATAGTAGCTGGCAAGGAAATGAAATTGTCTTACATAAAGACATTAATATTTCAATTGCTGTTGCTGATGAAAATAAATTATACGTACCTGTGATTAAGCATGCAGACGAAAAGTCAATCAAAGGTATAGCTAGAGAAATTAATACTTTAGCAACAAAAGCGCGTAATAAGCAATTGACAACTGAAGATATGCAAGGTGGAACATTTACAGTTAATAATACTGGTACATTTGGTTCAGTATCATCAATGGGGATTATAAATCATCCTCAAGCAGCGATTTTACAAGTAGAATCCATCGTTAAAAAGCCAGTAGTAATTGATGATATGATAGCAATTCGAAGTATGGTAAATTTATGTATTTCAATAGATCATCGCATTTTAGATGGTTTACAAACAGGTAAATTTATGAATCATATTAAACAGCGTATCGAACAGTATACTTTAGAAAATACAAATATATATTAGTGATAACATAGATGCATCTATCGACAACTTGTTTTATCTTGTTCTTGTCGATGGATGTATTTTTTTGGACAATAAAATATTTGCAATATATTCAAAAAAAGATAAAGAAAAATAATCAACATGGTTGAATGCATTTTTGCAGTAAAGTCAAAATAAGACATCATACTTTAAACATATTAATGAAAACAGGTGAATAAATTAGTTTCAATGATTTTAAGCACAATAATGTTTGGTATATTGTTAAAATTGTGTCTAAATATAGGTGTGATTCAGATTAGTTTATTGAACAATATGTTATTAATTAGTAGAATGAGGATAGTTTAAATATAAAGGGATAGGTGATTGAACTTATGGACATGAATTTCGATTTATACATGAACGGTGTTGTAGAACAAGCAAGGAATGAAATTGAATCTGCGGGATATGAGCAATTAACTACTGCAGAAGATGTTGACAAAGTCCTTAAACAAGATGGTACAACACTAGTTATGATCAATTCTGTATGTGGTTGTGCAGGTGGTATCGCAAGACCAGCAGCATCACATGCTTTACATTATGACGTATTACCTGATCGTCTAGTGACAGTATTTGCTGGACAAGATAAAGAAGCGACACAAAGAGCGCGTGAATACTTCGAAGGTTATGCGCCTTCAAGTCCGTCATTTGCATTAGTAAAAGATGGAAAGATTACAGAAATGATTGAAAGACATCAAATCGAAGGTCATGATGTGATGAACGTAATTAATCAATTACAAACATTATTCAATAAATATTGTGAAGAAAGATAAGAGGCGCTAACCCATGTTAAAGTTAAATCCTTACAAGATTGGATTTAGAACAATAAAAACAGCAGTGGGTATGACTTTAGGTGTAATTATTAGTAAGCTGTTAGGTTTAGATAATTATGCTTCAAGCGCCATATTAGTCGTATTATGTATTAAACATACAAAAGTACATTCGCTACAAGCGATTATTTCAAGATTAGTATCATGTTTTTTAGTATTGTTTTTAGGTTCAGCAATATTTAGTTTATTAGGTCAGAGTCCAATTGTACTCGGTATTATCGTATTGTTATTTATACCATTAACTGTCGTATTAAAAGTACAAGAAGGTGTCATTACGAGTTGCGTTATATTACTTCATGTTTTTAATGCAAAATCAATTGATACACATTTAATTGTTAATGAAACATTATTACTGTTAATTGGACTAAGCATTGCATTTACAATGAATTTAATGATGCCAAGTTTAGACAAACAGCTAGACGAATACAAATGTAAAATTGAGCAACAAATTGCTGATATTTTTAGTAAATATAGTTATATTTGTGAAAAATATGAAGATACCATTGCGATTGAATTTGAAGCGTTACTTTTAAATATTAAAAAGGCGAAGTCTATCGCGTTCCGAGATGTTAAAAATCATTTTGTTAGAAACGAAAATTCATACTATCATTATTTTGATATGCGAGAAGAGCAAGTGGAATTGTTAATGAGAATGAAACCGCTCATCGAAAGTATCTGTCATAAAGATCCACTTTTAAATGATGTTGCGTCACTGCTGAAAGAAATTGGTCTAAATGTGAATAGTAATGACTATACAGCAATGCGTTTACACAATTTGTATGAGACGCGTTTGAAATTGGATGAACTGCCATTGCCAACAACACACAAAGCGCTTAACTCGAGAGCAAGTATTATTCAAATATTAAATGAATTAGAAGAATATTTACAAATCAAATCGCAATTTGGTTCATTGAAAATGCATAGTGAAGTAGCTTAAAAAATAATCCATCCGTATGACCCATGTTTGAAAGTAATCGTTGCAATACGATAACTTATTAATACATGCGTTTATAACGGATGGATTTTTAATTGTATGATTTTGTATAGGTAGTTGAGATATAGTTTATAAAATTGGAATGATACTCGTTAATAACAATGCTAATACAACTGATACAAGCATAACGATAATGATAATTCTTAAAACTTTATTTTGCATTTTGTGTGCCTCCAAATGAATAACCTTTGTATTAATAATTACGACATAAGATATAAAACTTTTAACTTGAGACGATATAACTAGCAATCATCATAAAGGAATATTATAAAAAACATGAGTAAGTTTGCTTATGTCATTTTCCTCATTATACGATATCTTCGAAAAATCAATCAATATATTTTTGACAAAGCTTAGTTTGAGTTACAATAAATATATATATTAAATTGAAAATAATATGACACAATTTACAAGCCTGATAAATCTGTGTAACGTCAATTACTGTAACATTTTATTTCATCAATTTTTACCGTTTGGCGTACTTGAAAATTTTGATAAAAGGGGTTCCATTATGATTAATGAGCAAAGATTACTTAATACGTTTTTAGAACTTGTACAAATCGATTCTGAGACAGGGAATGAATCAACAATCCAACCTATTTTAAAAGAAAAATTCATAGCATTAGGGTTAGATGTTAAAGAAGATCAAGCGGCTAAACATCCTAAATTAGGTGCCAATAATCTAGTGTGTACAATGAATAGTGCTATCAAAGAAGGCGAAGTACCTAAATTATATTTGACGAGCCATATGGATACTGTTGTACCTGCAATTAGTGTAAAGCCAATTGTAAAAGATGACGGCTACATATACTCTGATGGTACGACTATTCTAGGTGCAGATGATAAAGCAGGATTAGCAGCTATGCTTGAAGTTTTGCAAGTGATAAAGGAACAACAAATCCCACATGGACAAATTCAATTTGTGATTACTGTTGGAGAAGAATCAGGTTTAATTGGTGCTAAAGAATTAAATTCAGAGTTGTTGGACGCGGACTTTGGCTATGCTATTGATGCAAGTGCTGATGTCGGTACTACGGTTGTAGGTGCACCGACGCAAATGTTAATTTCAGCTAAAATTATTGGCAAAACGGCTCATGCAAGTACGCCAAAAGAGGGTGTTAGTGCTATTAATATTGCGGCGAAAGCAATTAGTCGAATGAAATTAGGACAAGTTGATGAAATCACTACTTCCAATATTGGTAAGTTTCATGGCGGTTCAGCTACGAATATTGTTGCAGATGAAGTCATTTTAGAAGCAGAGGCACGTTCTCACGATCCAGAAAGAATAAAAACACAAGTCAAACATATGACTGATGTGTTTGAAACAACTGCATCAGAATTAGGTGGGAAAGCAGTAGTTACAGTGGAGCAAAGTTATCCAGGATTTAAAATTAATGATAATGAAACGGTTGTTAAAATTGCACAAGAAAGTGCTCGTAATTTAGGATTATCTGCAAATACAATTATTTCTGGTGGCGGTTCAGACGGCAGTATTATTAATACATTTGGTATTCCTTCTGTCATTTTAGGAGTGGGTTATGAAAAAATCCATACAACAAATGAGAGAATGCCGATTAAATCATTGAACTTGCTTGCAAGTCAAGTGTTAGAAATAATCAAAATAGTTGCGCGACAATCGAAATGATTTAGTGTAGTGTATGTCTATTTTGTGATACAATACTAATGAAAAATCAACAAGTGAGGTAAGTAATATGACACAACAAATTGGAGTTATTGGTTTAGCCGTTATGGGTAAAAACCTAGCTTGGAATATTGAATCACGCGGATATAGTGTATCTGTATTTAACCGCTCAAGTGAAAAAACTGATTTAATGGTTGAAGAATCAAAAGGGAAAAATATTCATCCAACGTATTCATTGGAAGAATTTGTTAATTCTTTAGAAAAACCACGTAAAATTTTATTAATGGTTCAAGCAGGTAAAGCTACGGACGCAACGATTGATAGTTTGTTACCTTTATTAGATGATGGAGATATTTTAATTGATGGTGGTAATACAAACTATCAAGATACTATCAGACGTAATAAAGCATTAGCACAAAGTGCAATCAACTTTATTGGTATGGGCGTTTCTGGTGGTGAAATTGGAGCGTTAACTGGTCCGTCATTAATGCCGGGTGGACAAGAAGAAGCTTATAACAAAGTTGCAGATATTCTTGATGCAATTGCTGCAAAGGCAAAAGACGGTGCTTCATGTGTTACTTATATTGGACCTAATGGTGCTGGACACTATGTGAAAATGGTTCACAATGGTATCGAATATGCTGACATGCAATTAATTGCAGAAAGTTATGCTATGATGAAAGAATTATTAGGCATGTCTCATGAAGACATTGCTCAAACGTTCAAAGACTGGAATGCTGGTGAATTAGAAAGTTATTTAATTGAAATCACTGGTGATATTTTCATGAAATTAGATGAAAATAAAGAAGCATTAGTTGAAAAAATTCTTGATACTGCAGGTCAAAAAGGTACAGGAAAATGGACTTCAATTAATGCATTAGAATTAGGTATTCCATTAACAATCATTACTGAATCTGTATTTGCACGTTTTATCTCTTCAATCAAAGAAGAGCGCGTAAATGCTTCTAAAGAATTAAATGGTCCAAAAGCATCATTTGATGGTGACAAGAAAGACTTTTTAGAAAAAATTCGTAAAGCATTATATATGAGTAAAATTTGTTCTTATGCACAAGGTTTCGCGCAAATGCGTAAAGCAAGTGAAGATAATGAATGGAACTTAAAACTTGGTGATTTAGCTATGATTTGGAGAGAAGGTTGCATTATCCGTGCACAATTCTTACAAAAAATCAAAGATGCTTACGATAATAATCCAGGATTACAAAACTTATTGCTAGATCCTTACTTTAAAAACATCGTTACTGAATATCAAGATGCGTTACGTGATGTTGTCGCAACTGGTGTTCAAAATGGTGTACCAACACCTGGTTTCTCATCAAGTATTAATTACTATGATAGTTACCGTGCAGCTGATTTACCTGCAAACTTAATTCAAGCACAACGTGACTACTTCGGTGCTCACACGTACGAAAGAAAAGATAAAGAAGGCGTATTCCATACACAATGGATTGAAGAATAATATTGACTAAAGGATAGTTGAAAGATACTATCCTTTTTTTTATCTTTTGATAAATATAAAAGAGAGTGTGATAGAGTAGCTACAACCTATAGAAAATTACACAAGTATTATCTTTGACCTTAAAATCATCCCGCCATATTTTTAAGCATTTTGTGAAGTAATAAAATATTTACTGTGTTATGATAGCATGTACTATAGAGAAATAGAGGTACTATTTTATGGAAAAGTTAAATCAAGTTATGTTATATGTTGATGATGTTGAAAAAGCGAAAGCATTTTGGACAGAAACTTTAGAATTTGTTGTTGTAAGTGAAACACCGTTAGCTGAGGACTATGTTGCAGTTGAAGTATCACCTACGAAAGATGCTGAAACGTCATTGACGATTATGGCAAAAGAATTTATTGAAAAGTATAGCCCGGAGGTGAACCTAGGAACACCATCTTTAATGTTTAAAGAGAAAAACTTTGATGCATTATACTCAAAATTAAATGATTTAGGTTTAACTGGGCATGATATAGTAGAAATGAATGGTCAACGTGTATTTAATTTCCAAGATGGCCAAGGCAACTATTTTGCAGTTAGTGACTAAACAATCGATTTTAATATTTATACAAACCTTTATATTGATTTTCGGATTGAATTTCAGTATGAAGGTTTTATTTTTATCGTTTTATGCAATCGTTTGCACAAATCTTTTGACTTTTTTAGAAAGTGTGACTAAACTGATATTATACAGGAGGTTGGAAGCGTTTTCCAACGCAGAGATTAACAGGAGGTGATTAAATGGTTACGATTAAAGATGTTGCACTAAAAGCCGGTGTTTCTCCTTCGACAGTTTCAAGAGTTATAAAAGGAAATCAACGTATTAGTGAAGCGACAATTTCAAAAGTGAAGAAAGTTATGGAAGAATTGAATTATTTTCCTAATACCGCTGCTAGAACTTTAATTACTAACCAAACCTATAAAATTGGTTTAGTGTTAAAAGGGTCTGAGGAGCCTATTCGACTGAATCCATTCTACATCAATGTATTGCTAGGGATTTCTGAAACGTGCAACCAGCATGGCTATGGTACACAAACGACAGTCTCAAATAATATGAATGATTTAATGGATGAAGTTTATAAAATGATTAAACAACGAATGGTTGATGCGTTTATACTGCTCTATTCAAAAGAAAATGATCCGATTAAACAAATGTTAATTGATGAAAACATGCCATTTATTGTGATTGGTAAGCCTACATCGGATATAGATCATCAATTTACACACATAGATAATGATAATATATTAGCTTCTAAAAATTTGACACGACATGTTATTGAACAAGGTGTAGATGAATTAATATTTATTACAGAAAAAGGCGATTTTGAAGTTTCGAAAGACAGGATTCAAGGATTTGAAACGATAGCTTCTCAAAATAAAATTAATTATCAAATTATTGAGACTAGTAATGAAAGAGAAGTTATTTTTAATTACATGCAAAATTTACAAACGCGTTTGAAGGACCCAAACATTAAACAGGCAATCATTTCGTTAGATGCTATGTTACATTTAGCGATTTTAAGTGTCCTATATGAACTTAATATTGAAATTCCGAAAGATGTAATGACAGCAACGTTCAATGATTCTTATTTAACCGAAATTGCGTCACCACCTCAAACCAGTATTGACATCAAGCCTCGAATGTTAGGTCAACAAGCCGGGTCTGCTATTTTAAATATATTAAAAAACAAAGCACAGGATGTTATTGAACTCGTCATTATAGATACAGAATTAAAAATAAGAAAATCAACACAGCGATAGCAAAGGAGTTTTAAAATGAATAAGCAATGGTGGAAAGAAGCAGTAGCATATCAAGTATATCCAAGAAGTTTTAATGATAGTAATCACGATGGTATTGGGGATTTACCTGGAATGATTGATAAATTGGACTACTTAAAAGATTTAGGTATCGATGTCATTTGGCTCAGTCCAATGTTTAAATCACCTAATGATGATAATGGTTATGATATTAGTGACTACCAAGAGATTATGGATGAATTTGGAACGATGGAAGACTTTGATCGTTTATTAAAAGGTGTTCATGATAGAGGCATGAAGCTTATTTTAGATTTAGTTGTGAATCATACATCTGATGAACATCCTTGGTTTATAGAATCCAAATCTAGTAAAGACAATCCCAAACGTGATTGGTACATTTGGCAAGATCCAAAGCCAGATGGCTCTGAACCTAACAACTGGGAAAGTATATTTAATGGATCTACATGGGAATATGATGCTAATACTGAGCAATATTATTTCCATCTATTCAGTAAAAAACAACCTGATTTGAATTGGGGTAATCCGGAAGTTAGAGATGCTGTATTCGAAATGATGAACTGGTGGTTTGATAAAGGCATTGATGGATTTAGAGTAGATGCAATTACGCATATTAAGAAGACGTTTGAAGCGGGTGACTTACCTGTACCTGAGGGTAAAACATATGCCCCAGCATTTGATGTAGATATGAATCAGCCAGGTATACAAACTTGGTTACAAGAGATGAAAGATCGCTCATTAAGTAAGTATGACATTATGACTGTTGGTGAAGCGAATGGTGTAAGCCCTGATGATGCTGATGACTGGGTCGGGGAAGAAAATGGTAAATTTAATATGATATTCCAATTTGAACATTTGGGACTGTGGAATAGTGGTGATTCTCATTTTGATGTAAATTCGTATAAATCTGTATTAAATAGATGGCAAAAACAACTTGAAAATAAAGGTTGGAATGCGTTGTTTATTGAAAATCATGACCAACCACGACGTGTATCGACGTGGGGTGACGATGACAAGTATTGGTATGAATCAGCAACAAGTCATGCAGCTGTTTATTTCTTGCAACAAGGTACGCCATTCATTTATCAAGGTCAAGAAATTGGTATGACGAATTATCCATTTGAAAGTATTGAAACATTTAACGATGTTGCTGTTAAAAATGACTATCAAATTGTGAAAGCTCAAGGTGGAGATGTAGACGCTTTACTTGCGAAATATAAAGATGAGAACCGAGATAATTCTCGCACACCAATGCAATGGGATGATACGTTAAATGGAGGATTTACAAATGGTGAACCGTGGTTCCCAGTGAATCCGAATTATAAAACTATCAATGTTGCACTACAATTAGAAGATGAGCATTCAGTATTACAATTTTATAAAGATTTAATTCAATTAAGAAAATCTAATGATGTATACGTATATGGTCAATTTGATTTAGTAGATGCTGAAAATTCACAAGTTTTTGCATACATGAGAACATTAAATGAAAAGCAAGTTCTTATAGTAGGTAATCTTACTAACCACGAAGCAGAATTAACTGTACCATTTGATGTAAGTCATGGAGAAGTGAAGCTATTTAATTATGATGCCAAAGTTAATTTAAAACAGTTGCGTCCATATGAAGCATGTGTTATCGAATTAAATTAACATATTAATATGCCCCCTAATAGTATCTAAGGCCATTTGTAGACCTATAGATATATTAGGGGGCTTCTTTGTTTTTAATTATTTAATCTTCGTCATAAGGACTCTGTTTAACAGGAATCCAAAGCTGAATTTTAGTGAATGGGTCATTAAATGAAATATCGAGAGGGTACACTTCAACATATAAATCATTTCGTTCATATGGCAATGTTAACTGCAAACTTGATTCAATATAGTACCAAGCTTCATTAGTTGCATAATCAATTTCACCTTGTAAATTGAATTTCGCACAATGTTTGCCAGGTAAAAATCGACTTTCTAAGTGTGCAGGATAACGTTCACTTGGTACACCTACAAATATTTCTAAACCATTTTCAAGAGGACAACTAATAACAAATAGTTCAAATGGACTAACGTCATTATATCGTCGTAACTCTTTAATTTTACCATCAATGAGCAAGTCTTCTAAAAAATCCGGAACATTAAAAGGATGTGACAAATACTTAGTGTCTATAAATCGTGCATATCCAACCAATGAAATATCATCTGTCTCTTCTAATCTGTATGGATAGGGTGCTCTCTCAGTAGTTGATAATTTGATATATAATCGCTCTTGAATTTGTAATTCATCTTTTTTAGTAGAAGCTTGAATAGGTGATACGCCGTGAAAATCACTAAAATCATTTGCAAAATCATTTGAATTTGCATAGTGATATTTTTTAGCGATATCTACAAGTCGTGTAGCACCATTAATCACATCATTTGCAGCGAGTGTCATTTTACGCGCGCGTGCATAAGCTTCTGGAGATAAGCCGACAATCATTTTAAATGATTGATCAAGATGGTATGGCGAAAGACCAACGTAATCACTTAATTCTTGCAAATTGAAAGGCTCTAATAAACGATCTTCAATATAAACAATTGCCTGTTGTATTTGCTTGATAACGTCCAAAACTTTCACTCCAATTAATTCAATCATTTATTTTTATTCTACATTATTTCTATAAATTATACACCCATTTGTTCAATGATTATTAAAATAGTTTTGGGCATTGTAAAATATAATTTCATAATATAGTCTAGAAAAAAAGCGAATGATAGAACAATTGATTTACTTGATTCGTAATCAATCCTTGTCATTCGCTCATTTATTTTTGTTTAACATGTGCGTTTTAATTCAATTATTGAATATCGTCCCACCAATGGTTACCATCACGAGCAAGTAATAAATCACTTTCTAATGGACCATTAGTACCTGATTCATAGTTAGGGAATTCTGGATCAACCATATTCCATTCATCTTGAATTGCATCAACAAATTTCCATGTTGATTTTAATTCTTCCCAGTGCGTAAAGTTAGTGGCATCCCCTTTAAGACAATCGAATAATAGATTTTCATATGCATCTACAGTATTCATTTTATCTTGAGCGCTCATTGAATAAGACAATTGAACAGGTTCAGTTTCGATACCTTGTGTATTTTTCTTAGCATTTAGATGTAAAGACACACCTTCATTAGGTTGAATATTGATTACTAATAGGTTTGAATCTAACAGTTTATCAGTTTCATAGTATAAGTTCATTGGTACTTCTTTAAATTCAACGACAACTTGAATTGTTTTAGATTTCATACGTTTACCAGTACGAATATAGAATGGTACGCCAGCCCATCTAAAGTTATCAATTGTTAATTTACCTGAAACAAAGGTAGGTGTGTTAGAGTCATCTGCAACGCGATCTTCATCACGGTATGCTTTAACTTGTTTACCATCGATATAGCCTTCGCCATATTGACCACGAACAAAGTTCTTTTTAACATCTTCAGATTGGAAATGACGTAGTGATTTAAGTACTTTTACTTTCTCAGCACGGATATCTTCACTATTTAAACTAATAGGTGCTTCCATAGCTAATAATGCAACCATTTGTAACATGTGATTTTGCACCATATCTTTTAGTGCACCACTTGATTCATAATAACCACCACGATCTTCAACACCTAGTATTTCAGAAGAAGTAACTTGAATGTTTGAAATATATTTGTTATTCCATAATGGTTCAAACATCGCATTCGCAAAACGTAATACCTCGATATTTTGAACCATGTCTTTTCCTAAATAGTGGTCAATACGATAAATTTCTTCTTCTTTAAATGATTTACGAATTTGATTGTTTAATGCTTCGGCTGATTTTAAATCACTACCGAATGGTTTTTCGATAACAAGGCGTTTAAATCCTTTTGTATCAGTAAGACCAGAAGATTTTAGATAATCAGAAATAACGCCAAAGAATTGTGGTGCCATTGCTAAATAGAATAGTCGATTACCTTTTAATTCAAATTGGCTATCTAATTCATTACTAAAATCTAATAATTCTTGATAGCTTTCTTCATTACTAACATCATGTCTATGATAGAAGACATGTTCCATAAACGCGTCAATTTTGTTTGTATCTTTTACGTGCTTTTGAATTGATGATTTTACTTGATTACGGAAATCATCATTAGTAATGTCACGACGTCCAATACCGATGATGGCAATATGTTCATCTAAATTGTCTTGTTGGTAGAGATGGAATATTGATGGAAACAACTTACGATGGCTTAAGTCACCAGTTGCACCAAAGATTGTGATTAAACAAGGGATGTGTTTGTTTTTAGTACTCAAGATTAAAACCTCAATTCTTAATTAGATATATGATTTATTATTATAAGATAATCCATTCAGCAGGTCATTCAATATGCTCGACAGTATGCATTGTCTTAAATGAAATATCGATTCATGTATCATGTTTAATGTGATACTTATTAATGATAAGTATAACGTAATTATCAAAATTTATATAGTTATGTCTACGTTAAAGTTAGAAAAATTAACTAGCAAAGACGAATTTTAAACAGATTTTGATTCAAGTATAAATTAAAACTAAATTGATACAAATTTTATGATAAAATGAATTGAAGAAAAGGAGGGGCATATATGGAAGTTACATTTTTTGGAACGAGTGCAGGTTTGCCTACAAAAGAGAGAAATACACAAGCAATCGCCTTAAATTTAGAACCATATTCCAATTCCATATGGCTTTTCGACGTTGGTGAAGGTACACAGCACCAAATTTTACATCATGCAATTAAATTAGGAAAAGTGACACATATATTTATTACTCATATGCATGGCGATCATATTTTCGGTTTGCCAGGATTACTTTCTAGTCGTTCTTTTCAGGGTGGTGAACAAAAGCCGCTTACATTAGTTGGACCAAAAGGAATTAAAGCATATGTGGAAATGTCTATGAATTTATCAGAGTCACATTTAAACTATCCAATTACATATATTGAAATCGATGATCATCTAACATATCATCATGATGGTTTTACTGTAGAGGCGCATTTACTTAATCATGGTATTCCATCATATGGATATAGAGTAATGGCACCTGAAACTACAGGTACAATCAATGTTGAAGCGTTAAAAAACATTGGTCTTGAACCAGGTCCTAAATATCAAGAAGTAAAATCTCATGATACATTTGAACATAATGGTCAAGTTTATCAATCAAAAGATTTTAGAGGTGAGTCCAAACAGGGTCCAATTGTAGCAATTTTTGGTGATACAAAACCATGTTCTAATGAACGTGTGATTTCTAGAGATGCTGATGTGATGGTACATGAAGCGACCTATATAGATGGTGAAAAGCATTTAGCCAACAATTATCATCATAGCCATATTGAAGACGTATTTGCATTGATAAAAGAAGCCAATGTTAAACGTACGTTGATTACACATTTGAGCAATCGCTATAATACAGAAGATATAAATGAAATTTATCAAACATTGATACAAAATGAGGATACGCCGAATTTTAATTTTGTGAAAGATTTTGATAGTTTTAAAATCTAATGACAAAGTAATAAACAATGCTTGCCAAATAGTAATAATTTATAAAAATAACCCGTCAAACACAGTGCTTGCGATGATGCATACATGTGTTGGCGGGTTTGTTTTTATTGGTCTTCTATATTAGAAAGTTCAATACTACGGTCGACGGCAGCATTTAGACAATCTTCGAAAATAGATACTAAATCATATTCTGACAATGTATCAAGGCCAGCTTGTGTCGTACCACCTTTAGAGGTAATATTTTTTCTTAATTGAGCCATGCTCAAATCTGAACGTTCAATCATCTTACTTGTACCTATAATAAGGTTGCGTATAGATTCTTCAACTTGTTCTTTTTCTAGACCAAGTTTCGTACCAGCTTTAACGTATTGCTCGAATACATGATATAAAAATGCTGGGCCGCTTCCGGTGATAGCTGTTACTTGATGTAAATGATCCTCTGATACTTCAATTACAGAACCAAATGCTTTAACTAAATCGTTAATTTCATCTTTAGATTTAGGGTCAAAGTTGTTTGAAAAACTAATGCCAGTAACTGAGTGTCCAACTTGCGCATTTGTGTTTGGCATAATTCTAGCAACTGGATTTTGGCATTTTAATTGTTGTTTAATATAATCAATCGGAATACCTGCCATAATTGAAATGAAGCAATTGTCTTTTGTAATATGTGGTTTGATGCGTGTTGCTAGAGCATCAAAGTCATGTGGTTTGGTACCTAAAAATACATAATCTGCATCTTTTAATAATGTCGCATCATCATAACTATAGTTAACACCTAGTTTTTCAGCGAATGCTTTTAAAGCTTGTTCATTAGATTTATTTGTTAAATATATATCATTGGCATCTAAGTTGCTTGAGTTAATAATTCCTGTAAATATAGCTTGTGCCATATTACCAGCTCCATAAAATACGAGTTTCATTAACGTCACATCCCTTTAGTTTTTGATTTGTATGTTATATTTTCTTATTATTGTATATATATTAGGAAAGATAATCAACTTGTCTCAATTATGTAAAGTTGATAAATTGCATTCTATATAATTGAAAAGGAAGGTTAATTGATGAAAGGACAACATTTTATAGTGACTGGTGGTACAAGTGGTTTAGGTTTATCGATTGTCCGAAAGTTACTAGAAAATAAAGTGCATGTAACGTTGTTGGTGCGTGATGTTGATAAAGCAACTAGAATCTTTGACCAGGAATTGGGGAAAACTATAAATGTTATTCCTTGTGACTTAAATGATTTGAAGTCGACACAGGCATTGCAATTTGAAGACAATACATCATTCGATGGATTCATTTATAGTGCAGGTTTAGGTTATTTCAAATCTATTTCAGACCATAGTTTTTCAGAAATGATTGAAACGTATCAGCTTAATTTAATTAGTTTTAATGTTTTATATACTGTGTTGAGACCATATTTAACATCTAACGCACATATTGTAGGTATATCAAGTCAAGCCGCATTTTCCACACAAGCAAATGCTGCACATTATGGGGCATCGAAAGCAGGGTTTTATGCATTAATGAATGCTTTAAGACTAGAGTCACCAAACTTACATATCATGACAGTTAATGTTGGCCCGATTGATACACCTTTTCATCAAAAAGCCGACCCATCAATGAAGTATGCTAAAAAGATGGGGAAAATGATGCTTGATGCTAATCAGCTTGCAGAAGATATCATTTATGGCATTAAAACAAAACAATTAGAAATTAATCGGCCTAAATGGATGCATCATGCGTTGAAAATGTATCAAATTGCGCCTAGATTTTTTGAACGATGTTTCCCTAAATTATTTAAAAATAAAGCATAAGTAGGTGGGATGGCAATGAACTGTCAATCGGAGAGTGTGGTAAGACTTTGTGTACGATATGCGGAACAACTATCAGTGTTTGAAGAATTTACAGTGCTGGATATTTTAGGCGATATTTCTGTAGACCAAATTTCAGACAGTACATTATATTATACTTGTGAAAAATTCAAACTACTTGTGTTGCAAGGAAATGTGCTGGGTGTACAAATAATAACTAATAATGATGAATCAACATGCGAAGTGAAATATAGAAAGATGTTTTAATAAAATTATTAAAAGATGAAGTAGCAGAAGTTTGCTTGAGGCACTGGCGCAGGGCGAAATTACTAAATACTGATGCGTGAGGACAACTCTTTAATTTCTATCATAAGTGAGTAATCTTAATCATAAATTATAGCGAATTTTACATAAACAACAGCAGTAAGGCATTTTTATAATGAAACGCCTCATACTGCTGTTTTTATTACTGAAAATGACTTCTACACTAAATGATTGGTATATTCCAAATCCTTTACACGAGCTCTTGCTGTTTTAATCTGATCTAAACTAACTTTAGTATGATAGTTTTCAATATTTTCTTTTAATTGGTCGACGCTACTTGCACCCACAATGATGGAACCAAGCACGTCATGTGATGTTAAATAACTAAATGTCAATGCAGATAAATTACTTTCAATTTCTTTAATAGAGGCTATTGTTTCACCCAATTCATCATGAGAATAATCAAAAATACCATCTTTAAATTTATTGTCGAGCACATTAACACTGTTTGAAGTTAATAATCCTTTAGACACAGGTCCTCTTGCCAATACTTTAACATCATTGTTGTGGATTGCATCTAATAATGATTCTGGACGATTATCAATCAAATTGAATTGAGACATAATCGTTTCGATTTGACTATGTTTTAAATAATAATCAATTACATTTGGGCGAATAGAAGAAATACCGTAAGCACGTATAATTCCTTCTTGTTTCAATTCATCAAATGCGCTTATTGTTTCGTCTAATGGGTCATCAATGGTTCCGCCATGAAGTTGATATAAATCGATATGATCAATACCTAAACGCTTTAGTGAACCTTTAACCGCCTCTTTAATATAGGATTTACTCGGATCCCATGTTGTACTGCCATCATTTGTTAAACGATTGCCTACTTTAGTACCAATGACAATATCATCGCGTTGTTGATATTTAAGAAGTGCCTTACCAACAACTGATTCATTTATACCTTTATCGTACATGTCTGCTGTATCAAAATAAGTGATACCATTTTCAACAGCACAATCTATAATTTGTTCGGCTTTTTTTAAATCTGTACCTAAACTCATGCAACCTAGACCTAATTCAGATAATGCAATACCACTTTTTAATATATTTTTTTGCATGTCTGTTCTCCTTTCGATACACTTTAGCTAACAAGCATAGTGTATCAATATATAATATGAATTTAAAGGAACGTGATTATAATGGATTTAAATGAAAAAACAATTGATCGAACAGTTATTTATAATGGCAAAATTGTAGATGTAGAAATTCATACAGTGACATTACCAAACGGTGAAACGTCAACAAGAGAATTAGTTTATCATAATGGTGCAGTTGCTGTTTGTGCAGTGACACCTAAAAAAGAAGTCGTATTAGTGAAACAGTATCGTAAACCAGTAGAAAAACCATTGCTAGAAATTCCAGCTGGTAAATTAGAAGATGATGAAGATAGAGTCGAAGCGGCTAAGCGTGAATTAGAAGAAGAAACAGGATATATTGCCAAAGAGTTAACACATGTTGTAGATATGTATGGTTCACCAGGTTTTTGTGATGAACAATTATCAATATATTTTACGGATAATTTAGAAGAAGGTACAGTTCACTTAGATGAAGATGAATTTGTCGAAGTCATTAAAGTTCCGATTGAGAATGTTAAATCGATGCTAATGAATAAAGAAATAGAAGATGCGAAGACTATCATTGCATTGCAACACCTATTATTAAATTATAATCATTCTAAATAACAAATGAGAAAAGCTTGCATTTTATTGAGAAAACTGTTAGTTTTAATTGTGAAGTTTGAAATAATTTGTAATGATTTTAATTATTAGTAGGGGAGTGGACATCGTTGGAAGAACGATTAAATCGCGTTAAGCAACAATTACAACAATCATCATATAAGCTAACGCCACAACGCGAAGCTACTGTTAGAGTTCTAATTGAAAATGAAAAAGATCATCTAAGTGCTGAAGACGTATATCTGAAAGTAAAAGACAAAGCGCCTGAAATTGGCTTGGCGACAGTATACAGAACGTTAGAGTTGTTAGCTGAACTAAAAGTTGTCGACAAAATTAACTTTGGTGATGGCGTCGCTCGTTTTGATTTAAGAAAAGAAGGCGCAAAACATTTCCACCATCATTTAGTATGTATGGAATGTGGTCGTGTAGATGAAATTGATGAAGATTTGTTACCAGAAGTTGAAAATCGAGTTGAAAATGAGTTCAATTTTAAAATTTTAGATCATCGTTTAACTTTCCATGGTGTGTGTGAAACGTGCCAAGCTAAAGGTAAAGGATAGTAAATTGCGTAGGTTAAATTAACCTTCGCTTTTTTTAGAGGTGTGGTTATGGAAACAATTATTGAAGAATATTTGCGTTTTATACAAATTGAAAAAGGTCTAAGTTCTAACACAATTGGTGCTTATAGACGTGATTTGAAAAAGTATCAAGATTATATGACTGAACATCATATCTCGCATATTGATTTTATAGATCGACAATTAATTCAAGAGTGTTTGGGGCATTTAATAGACCAAGGGCAATCTGCTAAATCTATTGCGCGATTTATTTCAACAATCCGTAGTTTTCATCAATTTGCTATAAGAGAAAAATATGCAGCGAAAGATCCAACGGTATTATTAGATTCACCAAAATATGACAAAAAATTGCCTGACGTTTTAAATGTTGACGAAGTGTTGGCTTTATTAGAAACGCCGGATTTAAATAAAATTAATGGTTATCGTGATCGTACGATGTTAGAACTTCTGTACGCAACGGGAATGCGTGTATCTGAATTGATACATTTAGAGTTAGAGAACGTGAACTTAATAATGGGGTTTGTACGCGTATTTGGTAAAGGCGATAAAGAAAGAATTGTACCATTAGGCGACGCAGTCATTGAGTACTTAACTACTTATATTGAAACGATTAGACCGCAACTTTTAAAAAAGACTGTTACCGAAGTCTTATTTTTAAATATGCATGGTAAACCTTTATCACGACAAGCAATATGGAAAATGATTAAACAAAATGGTGTAAAGGCAAACATTAAAAAGACGCTAACGCCACATACGTTGCGCCACTCTTTTGCGACACATTTATTGGAAAATGGCGCAGATTTAAGAGCAGTGCAAGAGATGTTAGGTCACTCTGACATATCTACTACCCAACTCTATACACATGTTTCAAAATCTCAAATTAGAAAAATGTATAACCAATTTCATCCTAGAGCATAACGTGAACCATAACTCAAAAGTCACAATACACATGACTGAAAATGTCAGTGCTATTGTGGCTTTTTTAAATTGGTTGATTAATTACGTCTATGTTTTCTTAATTGAATCGCTTCTTCTTTTGCTGCAATCACTTCTGAACGATCACGCCGCATGTGATGGTCTACAATAAAAGGATCTGTTGCTGTTTCGTGATTATAATCATAATCTGGATAGTTGGCCTTGATGATGCGTTCAAAGTCTGGAGTTATTGGTAATATAACAGATGAAAAAGGCTTTGCTGCATTCAATTTTGCAATCTGTTGCTCAATTAACAACTGATAATCATTTAAATTAAGGTATAACGCATCTCTATCTTTAGCATTTTGTATTATTTCTTTTGATTTATTAAAAGACTTATAGGCGCCTTTTAAATTATTGCGGCGATAATGGTAACAAGCAGTTGCAAACAAGATTAAACTAACAACTGCATCTTGCTTACTGTAGTTATTTTCAGCTTTCCATGCATCTTCTAAAATGTCATGACATAGGAAATAATGTTGCTTAGTATGAAATTGATAATAGAAATTTATCAGTGCCTGTTGCATTTTGTTATCACCCCAATTTAAAAGTAAGTTATTTTCATGCTATAATATTTTAGAGAATTATGCACATATGACGCAATACGAGGTAGATATTATGTATGAAGTTAAATTAGATGCTTTCAATGGACCATTAGATTTATTACTGCATCTTATCCAAAAATTTGAAATAGATATTTATGATATTCCTATGCAAGCATTAACAGAGCAGTATATGCAGTACGTTCATGCAATGAAACAGCTTGAAATTAATATTGCAAGTGAATACCTAGTATTAGCGTCAGAACTCTTAATGATTAAAAGTAAGATGCTATTACCACAATCAACATCAGATATGGATGTTGATGATGACCCACGGGAAGATTTAGTTGGGCGTTTAATAGAATATCAAAATTATAAAGAATATACTGCTATTTTAAATGACATGAAAGAAGAAAGAGATTTTTATTTTACAAAAAGACCGACAGATTTATCTCATTTGGAAACAGATGAATCTTGGGATCCAAATCATACGATTGACTTAACTGAATTAATTGTAGCTTATCAAAGAGTTAAAAATAGAGTTGAGTTAAATACACCTAAATCTGTTGAAATCCGAAAAGAGACATTTACCATTCAACAAGCTACAGAACAAGTGACATCGAGATTGAAAGATAAAGATCATTTTAACTTCTTTAGTCTGTTTACGTTTTCTGAGCCAATTGAACAAGTAGTCACTCACTTTTTAGCTATTTTAGAGATGTCAAAGGCAGGAATAATTAATATTGAGCAACAACGTAATTTTGAAGATATTAACATTATTAGAGGAGTGAACTACCATTTTGGATAATCATGGTATATTAGAGTCGCTATTATTTACAGCTGGCGATGAAGGTTTAGATGAAAAACAGCTATTAGAAATTTTAGATATATCGAAAGACCAACTCGTAGAATTAATTGAAAATTATTCATCACATGGATTAATAATACAACGATTTGGAACGACGTATGTTTTAACGACTAAAAAAGAAGCGGCAACGTACATTGAACAATTAATTGAACAAAAGTCACAAATGAAATTATCACAAGCAGCAATGGAAGTACTATCAATTATTGCTTATAACCAACCATTATCAAGAAGTGATATTGAATTAATTCGTAGTATCAATTCAGATGGTGCGGTCAAGACATTGATTGCCAAAGGACTAGTTGAGGCTAAAGTGGTCAATGAACAGCGTAGCCAACAATTAATCACTACTGATTTATTTTTAAATGTATTTGGTATTTCAAGTATAGAAGATTTGCCGACAACTGAAGAAGACGATGAAGAAATGGATGCTTTTTTCAGTAATCTAGTCAATCAAAAAGGAGAAAATAATGACTAAAGAATTAGAACGATTACAAAAACGTATAGCAAATAGCGGTTATACTTCAAGACGTAAAGCAGAAACATTAATTTCTGAAGGTAAAGTGAAAGTGAATGGTACAACTGTCACTGAATTAGGAACAAAAGTGAAGCCTTCAGATACGATTGAAGTTGAAGGTATTAAAATAGAACTAGAAGACAAAATTTATATTTTATTCCATAAACCAACTCAAGTGATAACAAGTGTATCTGATGATAGAGGACGAACAGTGGTTACAGATTACTTTAAAGATATAGACGCACGTATTTATCCTGTTGGTCGTTTAGACTATGATACTTCTGGATTGTTATTACTTACAAATGATGGTGAATTTACAAATTTAATGACACACCCTCGATATCAAATTAAGAAGAAATATGTCGCAAAATTAAAAGGCTATTTAATGCGTGAAGAAGTGAAAGCACTAGAAAAAGGTATTGAATTAGAGGATGGTATGACGCAACCAGCTGAAGTGAAAGTTAAGAAACAAGATAAAGATAAAAACACAACATTGGTGGAAATTACAATTACTGAAGGGCGTAATCGTCAAGTCAGAAGAATGTTCGAACATTTTGGTCATCAAGTGACGAAACTGTCTCGTATTGAATATGGGCCTTTAAATGTTGTCGGTTTGAATGCTGGTGAAGGACGTGTATTGACGCCTCATGAAGTAAAAGTGATGCGTCATTTAGCAGAACATGGGAAATAATTAAATAAAATATGTATTTATCACAAAGTTTGAGAATTTTTTCACAAAATTTTAGGTTTTTAATAACTGTATGCGCTTTCCTGTGATATAATACTTTTGTAAAGAAAAGCATGTGTGGGAGGTATGACCTGTATGTCGAACGAAATACTTATCGTAGATGATGAGGATAGAATCAGAAGATTACTTAAAATGTATTTAGAAAGAGAATCTTTTGAAATCCATGAAGCAAGTAATGGCCAAGAGGCTTATGAACTTGCAATGGAGAATAATTATGCTTGCATACTACTAGATTTAATGTTGCCTGAAATGGATGGTATCCAGGTGGCAACTAAATTGCGTGAACATAAACAAACACCGATTATTATGTTGACTGCTAAAGGTGAAGAAACAAACCGTGTTGAAGGTTTTGAATCTGGTGCAGATGATTATATCGTCAAACCATTTTCACCAAGAGAAGTAGTCTTAAGAGTTAAAGCACTTCTAAGAAGAACGCAATCTACAACTGTAGAACAAAGCGAACCTCACGCACGTGATGTGATTGAATTTAAACATTTAGAAATAGATAATGATGCACATCGCGTACTTGCTGATAATCAAGAAGTTAATTTGACTCCTAAAGAGTACGAATTATTAATATATTTAGCTAAAACACCAAATAAAGTATTTGACCGTGAACAATTATTAAAAGAAGTTTGGCATTATGAATTCTATGGTGATTTAAGAACAGTTGATACTCATGTTAAACGACTTAGAGAAAAGTTAAATCGTGTGTCTAGCGAAGCTGCGCATATGATTCAAACAGTCTGGGGCGTTGGGTATAAATTTGAGGTTAAATCTAATGATGAGCCGGCTAAATAGTGTCGTAATTAAACTGTGGTTAACTATTATTTTAATAGTGACGACAGTTTTAATTTTATTAAGTATTGCTTTAATTACCTTTATGCAATACTATTTCACACAAGAAACTGAAAATGCCATAAGAGAAGATGCTAGACGTATAAGTTCACTGGTCGAACAATCACATAATAAAGAAGAAGCAATAAAATATAGTCAAACATTAATTGAAAATCCTGGTGGGTTGATGATTATAAATAATAAACATCGTCAATCAACGGCTTCACTTTCTAACATTAAAAAGCAAATGTTGAATGAAGTAGTCAACAACGACCATTTTGACGATGTGTTTGATAAAGGTAAATCTGTTACTCGAAATGTAACGATTAAAGAAAAGGGTTCATCCCAAACGTATATTCTGTTAGGCTATCCAACAAAAGCACAGAAGAATAGTCATAGCAAATATAGTGGAGTCTTTATATATAAAGACTTGAAATCAATCGAAGATACAAATAATGCTATTACGATTATCACTATAATTACGGCTGTTATTTTCTTAACAATTACAACAGTCTTTGCGTTTTTCTTATCGTCAAGAATTACAAAACCTTTAAGACGTTTAAGAGACCAAGCTACACGTGTATCTGAAGGGGATTACTCTTATAAACCTTCTGTCACAACGAAAGATGAAATTGGTCAATTATCACAGGCATTTAATCAGATGAGTACAGAAATCGAAGAGCATGTCGACGCATTATCCACATCTAAAAATATTAGAGACAGCTTAATTAACTCTATGGTAGAAGGTGTCCTAGGTATTAATGAGAGTCGACAAATTATCTTATCGAATAAGATGGCGAATGATATTATGGACAATATTGATGAAGATGCTAAAGCTTTCTTATTAAGACAAATTGAAGATACTTTTAAATCAAAACAAACGGAAATGCGTGATTTAGAAATGAATGCACGATTCTTTGTTGTGACCACAAGCTATATCGATAAGATTGAACAGGGAGGTAAAAGTGGTGTTGTTGTGACAGTTCGTGATATGACTAATGAGCACAATCTAGATCAAATGAAGAAAGATTTCATTGCTAATGTATCACATGAATTACGTACACCGATATCATTACTTCAAGGTTATACTGAATCAATTGTAGATGGTATTGTTACAGAACCGGATGAAATAAAAGAATCGCTTGCCATTGTCCTTGATGAATCGAAACGTTTAAATCGTTTAGTTAATGAATTGTTAAATGTCGCTCGCATGGATGCTGAAGGGTTATCCGTAAATAAAGAAGTTCAGCCTATTGCAGCGTTACTAGATAAGATGAAAATTAAGTACCGCCAACAAGCTGATGATTTAGGTCTAAATATGACTTTTAATTATTGTAAGAAGCGTGTTTGGAGTTATGATATGGATCGCATGGACCAAGTACTAACGAACTTAATTGATAATGCATCACGTTATACGAAACCTGGGGATGAAATTGCAATTACTTGTGCTGAAAATGAAAGCGAAGATATTTTATACATTAAAGATACAGGTACAGGCATTGCACCAGAACATTTACAACAAGTATTTGACCGTTTTTATAAAGTTGATGCAGCGAGAACGCGAGGTAAACAAGGTACTGGTTTAGGTTTGTTCATTTGTAAAATGATTATCGAAGAGCATGGTGGTTCCATTGATGTTAAAAGCGAATTAGGAAAAGGCACAACGTTTATTATCAAACTACCAAAGCCGGAATAAAACTGAATATAGTTATTTAAGAACGCATGTTATTAATTAGAGACTCTAATTTATAGCATGCGTTTTTTTATTGATGTGGGGAATTTTGTATGTGGATTAGGATTTAGGGTTTTTGCGAATATCAACTATTAAATATATTACTAATTTATATAAAAATATAAAGTTTGATAAAGTTATTTATTTGATTATAAAAATAGGGTAAAATATAGATATATTGTAATAATTAAATTATTCGAGGTGTCATATGAAAAAATTCATTGGATCAGTTTTAGCTACGACATTAATTTTAGGGGGATGTTCCACGATGGAAAATGAATCAAGTAAAGACACGAATACAGAAACAAAATCAGTGCCAGAAGAAATGGAAGCTTCAAAATATGTAGGACAAGGCTTCCAACCGCCTGCAGAAAAAGATGCGATTGAATTTGTGAAGAAGCATAAAGATAAAATTGCTAAACGAGGCGAACAATTTTTTATGGATAACTTTGGTCTAAAAGTTAAAGCTACCAATGTTGTAGGTAGTGGCGACGGCGTAGAAGTATTCGTGCATTGTGATGACCACGACATCGTATTTAATGCGAGTATTCCATTTGACAAATCAATTATTGACAGTAATAGCTCATTAAGTAGTGAGGACAAAGGCGATGATATGAGTACTTTAGTTGGTACAGTGTTGAGTGGCTTTGAATATCGAGCACAAAAAGAAAAGTATGACAATTTATATAAATTTTTCAAAGATAATGAAAAGAAATATCAATATACAGGATTTACAAAAGAGGCAATTAACAAGACACAAAATAGTGGCTATGAAAATGAATATTTTTATATTACGACTATACCGTATAATTTAACTGAGTATAGAGACTATTTTGTACCATTATTAAACAAAAGTGACAGTGAATTTTCAAAAGAATTGTCAAATGTTAAGAAGCAATTAAAAGATAAGTCTAAAGTTTCGGTAACTACTACTCTATTTAGTAAAAAAAGAACTATACTAAAAAAAGTAACAGTGAAAATGTAATAAAAATGGCAGAAGAAATAAAAAAAGAAAAAGAGATACCAAACGGTATAGATCTTAGTATAAAATTTTCGGACAAAAAAATAAATACAGTTAAACCAAATTATAACGGTAAAAGCACTTCAGAATATGGTGTGTTTGACTAAGAATAAAATAAATGATGAATATTTAGCGGAGATTAGTGTATATTGGCTAGATTAAGTATTGAAAGACAATTCTACTATTGTTGTGAAGGCAAATAAGTAGAAGGTTTTAAGTATAACTTCTGGCGATTTAAATAATAATATATATGGAAGTGCTGATATAAAACTTTTTAACCTACTAGATTCTTATAATTTGCTTTCCATTTTATGACGATCTTGACCCAATTGAGTGATAGAATCAAAAAACCGTCCCAAAATCCATCTCAAAAAACAATCAAACAAACAACATTCCAACCAAAGTACGTAAATCACCAATGAAACATTCTCCAATTACGTAACTATGATCTAATTAAAGCATAGTTATTGAGGTTTTGTGGTATATAGTATAAAATTAATGAGAATTAAATTTAATAATGTAAAATTCATCTTCGGGGTCGGGTGTAATTCCCAACCGGCAGTAAATAAAGCCTGCGACCTGCTAGTATGTATCATATTAGTGGCTGATCTAGTGAGATTCTAGAGCCGACAGTATAGTCTGGATGGGAGAAGATGGAGGTTTTTTGTTGTGCAATAATCCTCCTATTCTTACGAGATGAATGGAAGGAGAAAATTGAATATGCAACAAAATAAACGTCTTATCACAATAAGTATGTTGAGCGCGATTGCGTTTGTGTTAACTTTTATCAAGTTTCCTATACCATTTTTGCCACCATACTTAACTTTAGATTTTAGTGATGTACCGTCACTACTAGCTACATTTACGTTTGGACCAGTTGCCGGTATCATAGTTGCACTGGTTAAAAATTTATTGAACTACTTATTTAGTATGGGCGATCCAGTTGGACCATTTGCTAACTTTTTAGCAGGCGCAAGTTTCTTATTAACTGCTTACGCCATCTATAAAAATAAACGTTCAACAAAATCTTTGATTACTGGATTAATCATTGCGACAATCGTTATGACTATCGTGTTGAGTATCTTGAACTATTTCGTTCTATTACCTTTGTACGGTATGATATTTAACTTAGCTGATATCGCAAATAATCTTAAAGTAATCATTGTTTCAGGAATTATACCATTCAATATTATTAAAGGTATCGTCATTTCTATTGTATTTATTTTACTATATAGAAGGCTTGCGAATTTCTTGAAAAGAATTTAATCAAATTAAAGCAAAATAATATACACATAATAATAAAAAGCAGGTGACTATCAATAAACGATAGCTTGCCTGCTTTTTCTATGGAACATTTGTCTAAAAAATCAATTATTCAAATTTTAAAGCGTCCCCATCAAATGATTCGTCTGCAATTTTAATAGAATCTGTAGGGCATCCATCAATTGCATCTTCCATATCTTCATATAATTCCTCAGGTACTTCTGCAGTACCTTGGTTATCGTCAAGGATTACGAAAGCAATACCTTCGTCGTCGTAATCATATATATCTGGCGCTGCTGCACCGCATGCACCACATGCAATACAAGTATCCATATCAACGATTGTATATTTTGCCAATGTCTTCGCCTCCTTTGATAAAAATGCTAAAATAGTAATGTGACTAAAATTTTAGACAGCATCATTTTTATTTTCAAATTATCCGTTTTACAGAGTGAGGGTTAAACTTGCAACACATTATAAAAACAGCATTACAACAAACATTTAACTATAAAACAAATAAAAGTATTTACAATATCTTAGTTGGTAAGAAATCTCACCAAACCTTTTTTGACGCTTGTAGTCAACAACAGTTGTCATTATATCACAGTTTACCACTATTAAAATATCCGTCTTTTGAGCTATTTTTAGAAAATATAACTGAATTTAATGCTGAAATGGAAATCATGTTGCATCCTAGATATACATTTGAAAGTATGGGGCAAACATTTCAAGCAATTCAACTATTAGTGCAAACCATGTCTAATACCAAACAACATGTTTTTCATTTTGTACCAATCTCTCAAAATAATAAGATACAAGAAACTGTAAAGATTGTCTATAACTACATTAAAGAAAACCAATTACAAATTGATTTTGAAAATGAACTACATAACTTGTTTAAAGCAATAACTTTAAAAGGGCCATGTTACTTACATTATTATTTGCAAGGCTATGATGAACCAATGTATACGAGACAGCAAGTTAGTTTAATAGAAAAACTATCTCAACAGCAATTGTTTGAATTCGAAATGAATAATTTAGTGACAATGATGTTTGAATTAGAAAGCGGAGAATATACTATTTTATCAAAAATAATAATGAAACCTACATTATTAAATCAAACCTATATTACTTATACAAGATTGCTTGAACAATTCACGATGGAAGATATAGCGGCTCAACAACAAGTTAAAATCAATACTATCGAAGATCATGTACTTGAAATCTTAATCAAAGGTTACATGTCTAATTACGATGATTATGTTGAACAAGAAGATCAACTGCAATTTTTGAATTTTTATCAACAGCATCGTGGCGAACGATTAAAATTTTACAAAGAACAATTTGACACGTTATCATATTTTCAATTAAAAGTATTAATCGTTGGATTTGAAAGAGGTGATCTGAATGTTGCATGATATTTTACGAAACAAATTTGGTTTCGAGAGTTTTAAACCGGGACAACAGGAAATTATAGAAAGTATAATGTCTCAACAACACACTCTAGGTATTCTTCCAACTGGAAGTGGAAAGAGTTTGTGTTATCAAATACCTACTTATTTATCAGGTAAGCCGACATTAATTATCTCACCGTTAATATCTTTAATGGATGACCAAGTTATGCAGTTGAAAATAAATGGAGAAAAACGTGTAACATGTATCCACTCTGGTATGGATGAAATTGAGAAAAAGCATAATATTAAATGTTTACGACATAGCCGCTTCATCTTTCTAAGTCCAGAATTTCTCCTACAACCGGCAAATTTTAAATTAATTTCCACGATAGACTTTGGCATGATTGTACTAGATGAAGCACATTGTTTATCTGAATGGGGCTACGACTTCAGACCACATTACGCGCTAATAGGTAAGGTAACTAAGCATTTTAAGGACGCAGTTGTCTTGGCGTTGACAGCAACTGCACCACCACATTTGCAAGATGATTTGACGGAAATGTTAGCGGTTCAATTCAACGTTATTAAAACTACAATGAATCGCCCAAACATAAGCTTTAAGCATCTTAATTTTCATGATGATGAGGATAAAATTGAGTGGCTACTGCCGTTTCTACAACAGTCGGGACCAACGATTATTTATGTCTCATCGAAAAAGATGTGTCTGAATTTAGCGCAACTTATTTATGATTCAGGTTTTCTTACAGGCATTTATCATGGTGATATGAATTATCAAGAGCGACACACAGTTCAACAACAATTTTTAAATAATGATATACCGATTATAGTCGCAACGAGTGCTTTTGGTATGGGAATTAATAAAAAAGATATTCGCACAATCATTCACTTTCATCTTTCAACAAGTCCTTCTAACTACATTCAAGAAATTGGCCGTGCAGGTCGCGATGGTGAACTAAGTCAGGCAATTAGTTTATTCCAACCGGACGATAAATATATTTTAGAAACGTTATTATTTGCAGATATGATAACAGAAGAAGATGTACAAAATTTCGAAATAGGAGAATTTTTAGCACCCGATAAACAAGACGTTTTGACAACGTTGCATTCATTCTATAGTATCGGCGCCTTGAAACAGATATTTAAGCAATCATTTAAACGAAAGCAATTAGGATTCTTTCGCATGATTGGCTATTGCAAATTGGATCAATGTAGACGGAAGTATTTATTAGAATTTTTCGGTGAATATCCACCGGCACAAGATCGATGTTGTGACAATGATTCTAATATAACTGATATCGTAATTTTAAATAAGAAAAAGGTAATTAGAAGTATTGGGTTTGATGAAAAGTTGCAAAATTTATTTCTCAGATAGTATTACTTTACTAAAAGAAAATTGACAAGCTATAATTAGTGTATACACAATTGAAAAATGATTGAAATAATTTTGAAAAATATACATAAACTTGTGTCATACGGGTATATTTTATGTAAAATCATTGTAATAGAATAGAAAGGAAGATGGCTATGTCTAATAATTTTAAAGATGACTTTGAAAAAAATCGTCAATCGATAGACACAAATTCACATCAAGACCATACGGAAGATGTCGAAAAAGACCAATCAGAATTAGAACATCAAGATACAACAGAGAATACGGAGCAACAGTTCCCACCAAGAAATGCCCAAAGAAGAAAAAGACGCCGTGATTTAGCAACAAATCATAACAAACAACATCACGATGAATCACAAGCATCTGACGACAATGCTCACAATGAGGCTGGCACATTAGATGATCGTCAAGTCGAATCATCAGCGCATAGTTCTGTAAATCAAGAACCTAGCCATCAAGACAGTACACCTCAACATGAAGAGGAATATTATAATAAGAATGCTTTTGCAATGGATAAATCACATCCAGAACCAATCGAAGACAATGATAAACACGAGACTGTTAAAGATGTAGAAAATAACACTGAGCATTCAACAGTTTCTGATAAGAGTGAAGCTGAACAATCTCAGCAACCTAAACCATATTTTGCAACAGGTGCTAACCAAGCAAATACATCAAAAGATAAACATGATGATGTAACCGTTAAGCAAGACAAAGATGAATCTAAAGATCATCATAGTGGTAAAAAAGGCGCAGCAATTGGTGCTGGAACAGCAGGTGTCGCAGGTGCAGCTGGTGCAATGGCTGCTTCTAAAGCTAAGAAACATTCAAATGACGCTCAAAACAAAAGTAATTCTGGCAAGGCGAATAACTCGACTGAGGATAAAGTGTCTCAAGATAAGTCTAAAGATCATCATAATGGTAAAAAAGGTGCAGCAATCGGTGCTGGAACAGCAGGTTTGGCTGGAGGCGCAGCAAGTAAAAGTGCTTCTGCCGCTTCAAAACCACATGCCTCTAACAATGCAAGTCAAAACCATGATGAACATGACCATCATGACAGAGATAAAGAACGTAAAAAAGGTGGCATGGCCAAAGTATTGTTACCATTAATTGCAGCTGTACTAATTATCGGTGCATTAGCGATATTTGGAGGCATGGCATTAAACAATCATAATAATGGTACAAAAGAAAATAAAATCGCGAATACAAATAAAAATAATGCTGATGAAAGTAAAGATAAAGACACATCTAAAGACGCTTCTAAAGATAAAACAAAATCTACAGACAGTGATAAATCAAAAGATGATCAAGACAAAGCGACTAAAGATGAATCTGATAATGATCAAAACAACGCTAATCAAGCGAACAATCAAGCACAAAATAATCAAAATCAACAACAAGCTAATCAAAATCAACAACAGCAACAACAACGTCAAGGTGGTGGCCAAAGACATACAGTGAATGGTCAAGAAAACTTATACCGTATCGCAATTCAATACTACGGTTCAGGTTCACCGGAAAATGTTGAAAAAATTAGACGTGCCAATGGTTTAAGTGGTAACAATATTAGAAACGGTCAACAAATCGTTATTCCATAATATAACTATATAAATTGTAACTGAACTGCTATATACAAACGTGCATATTATAAAGTATCTCTAAATATTTTAGAGAACTTAAATTGCGCTTATAAGTATGTAGCAGTTTTTTCATTTTCAAAGTTTGTTATTTAACAAGGTGTTGTCTCGAATATTGACATATCAATTTAACTTTTTACATAGTCATCAAAAAGATAAAACACCACAATCATCAAATTTAACGAGAAAGAATAAAAAATAAATCAACATATTAAATTGTAGTGCTATTCAACTCCGCAGGTAACAATTCTCTATGCACATTAAACAAATTGTCAAAAATATATCATAAATCTTCAAGCACAGACTTAGCGCATCAATCACTGAACTGTTATAATAGTTTGGGATTAAAGGAGGCCGAAACAATGCAAAAAGTTGAAAGTATCATAATTGGTGGAGGGCCATGCGGATTAAGTGCGGCTATTGAACAAAAAAGAAAAGGTATTGATACCTTAATTATTGAAAAGGGTAATGTCGTTGAATCAATCTACAATTATCCTACTCACCAAACATTTTTCTCATCAAGTGATAAATTAAGTATTGGGGACGTACCGTTTATCGTTGAAGAAAGTAAACCAAGACGTAATCAAGCGCTAGTTTATTACCGAGAAGTTGTAAAACATCATCAATTAAAAGTAAATGCATTTGAAGAAGTATTAACTGTTAAAAAAATGAATAATAAATTTACAATTACTACGACGAAAGATGTTTATGAATGTCGATTTTTAACAATCGCGACAGGCTATTATGGTCAGCATAATACATTAGAAGTTGAAGGTGCGGATTTACCTAAAGTGTTCCATTATTTTAAAGAGGCACATCCGTATTTTGATCAAGATGTTGTTATTATTGGTGGTAAGAATTCGGCTATCGATGCTGCTTTAGAGTTGGAAAAAGCTGGTGCTAACGTGACGGTTCTATATCGTGGTGGAGATTATTCGCCTTCAATTAAACCGTGGATACTTCCAAATTTCACAGCATTAGTAAATCATGAAAAAATTGACATGGAATTTAATGCAAATGTTACCCAAATAACTGAAGATACTGTGACTTATGAAGTAAATGGTGAAAGTAAAACGATACACAATGATTATGTATTTGCGATGATTGGTTATCATCCCGATTATGAATTTTTAAAATCTGTAGGCATTCAAATTAATACAAATGAATTTGGAACAGCGCCTATGTATAATAAAGAAACATACGAAACAAATATCGAAAATTGCTACATTGCAGGTGTGATTGCTGCAGGGAACGATGCGAATACCATTTTTATTGAAAATGGTAAATTCCACGGTGGCATTATTGCTCAAAGCATGCTAGCTAAGAAACAAACGCCGTTAGAATCATAAAAATAAAGGTCTATGTACTAAATAACTTAGTTTTACAACGACTGACATTCATGATATGTCAAATGAGGTTGATGACTAATTATTGTACATAGACCTTTTTATGTTACGTAATCATTATTATTCAAAATATGCTTTGATTTCAGCTTTATCTAAATTATTGCTTAACGCGACTAATAATTTTAATCTTGCTTTTGGACCATTCAAACCGTTAGAAAAAATAAAACCTTGTTGTGCGAGTTGGTAACCACCACCATCGTATGCGTAAGTTGGACTCACAATACCATTAAAGGAACGTGAAACTAGCACAATAGGTATATTTAAAGATACTAATTGTTGAATGCCTTCTAATGCGTTTGGAGGTATGTTGCCTTGTCCTAACGCTTCAATAACCATACCATCGATACCTTCACGACTATAAAAACTAAAAATGTCACCTGGCATACCCATATATGCTTTTACTAATGGTACATTTAGTTTCTCATTGACATTTTTCAATGCTTGTTGGCGATATGGCATATGATGGAATTGCACACGATCCTTTGTCAATACACCTAGCGGACCATGATTTGGACTTTGAAATGTGTTTGTATTAGACGTATGTGTTTTGGTAACATTACGCGCCGTATGTATTTCATCATTAAATACAACCATCACGCCTTTATGACGGGCCTTTTCATCAGAGGCTACGCGAATAGCGGAAATATAATTATATAATCCGTCAGAACCAATTTCATTAGACGAGCGCATTGCGCCAGTAATAACAACAGGTTGCTCGATACCTAATATTAAATCAAGTAAAAAGGCAGTTTCTTCTAACGTATCGGTACCATGCGTGATAACGAAACCATCATAATATTTATTTGTTACTGCTTCTAAAATAATATCCTTTAATTGTTTAACATGTTGGATTGTCATATGAGGTGATGGTACATTAAAAGGATTTAATTCATCTATTTGTGCATATTGATTTATGACATCTTGATGCATTGAAATAGGGTTGATATCATTTGTTACTACTTTATTAGATTGGTCTTGTGACATACTAATGGTGCCACCAGTATGAATAACAAGTAGATGTTTCATATATTTCCTCCTATATTTCATTTACCTAATTATGATAAAATATTATTCATAAAACGACAAGGAAGGGAAATGACGCATGAAAGCCATTAATATTGCATTAGATGGTCCAGCTGCTGCCGGAAAAAGTACAATTGCGAAACGTGTAGCCAGTGAACTATCAATGATTTATGTCGATACAGGAGCAATGTATCGTGCATTAACATACAAATATTTAAAATTAAACAAAACTGAGGACTTTGCAAAACTAGTTGACCAAACAACATTAGATTTAACTTATAAAGCAGATAAAGGTCAATGTGTCATTTTAGATAACGAAGATGTAACAGACTTTTTAAGAAATAATGATGTGACGCAACATGTTTCATACGTTGCATCTAAAGAGCCAGTACGTTCATTCGCCGTTAAAAAACAAAAAGAGTTAGCTGCAGAAAAAGGTATCGTAATGGATGGTCGCGATATCGGAACTGTAGTGCTACCAGATGCAGATTTAAAAGTATATATGATTGCATCAGTTGAAGAGCGAGCAGAAAGAAGATATAAAGATAATCAATTAAGAGGTATCGAATCAAATTTTGAAGATTTAAAACGTGATATTGAAGCACGTGATCAATATGACATGAACCGTGAAATATCACCATTAAGAAAAGCAGATGATGCAGTGACATTAGATACGACAGGCAAGTCGATTGAAGAAGTTACTGACGAAATTTTAGCGATGGTGAGTCAAATTAAATAATCTAGTAAGTCATAACTATCTATTTGTAATGTGCAACGCTTAACGCAAATACAAAATGAATGTGCTGATAATGATTTACTCAAATTAAAAGGTGATTTTTATTCAACGATGAATGAAAGTTGCCTTTTTATTTTTGGTAAAAGTTAATGCGTCAGTCAATTGTGTAAGTTTTTTAAAAAGTAAACAGAAATAATAAAGGTAAATTATTAGAATTCCAAAAATAATTCATTACATTCATAAAGCATTTTACAAATGGTAAGAAAATGAGTGTTACATATCTAAGCATTGCAAAAGAAGCTGATTTAGTCACAAAAAATGTCCTATGTAATAATTCGAGAAAGATGCACTATATACGGTTTTCTTACTATTCAAATGTAAAAGTTGCTTATTTGCGTGGCTTTTTGTTTTATAAAAGTATAAAATTTTACTATAATATATCTTGTAGAGAACAATGAAATGACAGACTTATAAAACAAAATAGTGAGCTATGCTAATTTTTATACAAAAAATATGTATAAACATAGCGGACTTTATTACTTGTTTGAATATATGGTTGTAATAAATATATGTCCAACTAATACACAGAATGAGATTAAGTGACATATTTATGGATACAACTAATTTACTAAATGTAATAAAGGTAGAATTTCTTGACAATTCTGTCAGTTTATAAGATGTTATAAATATGTAGTGTATAAGGAGGCAAACAAGATGACTGAAGAATTCAATGAATCAATGATTAACGATATTAAAGAAGGTGACAAAGTCACTGGCGAGGTACAACAAGTTGAAGACAAGCAAGTTGTTGTTCATATCAACGGTGGTAAATTTAATGGGATTATTCCTATTAGTCAACTATCTACGCATCATATTGATAGCCCAAGTGAAGTTGTAAAAGAGGGCGACGAAGTTGAAGCATATGTCACTAAAGTTGAGTTTGATGAAGAAAATGAAACTGGAGCTTACATCTTATCTAGAAGACAACTTGAAACTGAGAAGTCTTATAGTTATTTACAAGAAAAATTAGATAATAATGAAATCATCGAAGCGAAAGTAACAGAAGTAGTTAAAGGTGGTTTGGTTGTTGATGTAGGACAAAGAGGTTTTGTTCCGGCTTCACTAATTTCAACAGACTTCATTGAGGATTTCTCTGTGTTTGATGGACAAACAATTCGTATTAAAGTTGAAGAATTGGATCCTGAAAATAATAGAGTCATTTTAAGCCGTAAAGCAGTTGAACAAGAAGAAAACGATGCTAAAAAAGATCAATTATTACAATCTTTAAATGAAGGCGATGTTATTGATGGTAAAGTAGCGCGTTTAACTCAATTTGGTGCATTTATAGACATTGGCGGTGTTGATGGTTTAGTGCATGTATCTGAACTTTCTCACGAACATGTTCAAACACCAGAAGAAGTTGTTTCAATTGGTCAAGATGTTAAAGTTAAAATTAAATCTATTGATAGAGATACAGAACGTATTTCATTATCAATCAAAGATACGTTACCAACACCTTTCGAAAATATTAAAGGTCAATTCCACGAAAATGATGTCATTGAAGGTGTCGTAGTAAGATTGGCAAACTTTGGTGCATTTGTTGAGATTGCACCAGGTGTACAAGGACTTGTACATATTTCTGAAATTGCACACAAACACATTGGTACGCCAGGTGAAGTATTAGAACCTGGTCAACAAGTAAATGTTAAAATATTAGGTATTGATGAAGAGAATGAAAGAGTATCACTATCTATTAAAGCAACATTACCAAACGAAGATGTTGTTGAAAGTGATCCTTCTACGACTAAGGCGTACTTAGAAAGCGAAGAAGAAGATAATCCAACAATTGGCGATATGATTGGTGATAAACTTAAAAATCTTAAACTATAATTTAATATTTAATAGTCAACTCCACATGTTTATGATTGCATGTGGAGTATTTTTATGTAACCAAAAATATTCGGAGTGATAACGTGGACAAATTTAACTAAGTGTTTTATAAGATAAAGTTTTAAGTGCTGATTTTTATCATTACAGTAATAAACTCATTTTGAATACACAGTCTCATGTGATATTATTAAAAAGATATAAGAAAGAGAGGAAGTTAGCTTATGACTAAACCTATAGTAGCTATTGTAGGTAGGCCTAATGTAGGTAAATCTACAATTTTTAATAGAATAGTTGGAGAACGTGTTTCGATTGTTGAAGATACACCAGGTGTAACACGAGATCGTATTTATTCTTCAGGTGAGTGGTTAACACATGATTTCAATATTATTGATACAGGTGGTATTGAAATTGGTGATGCACCATTCCAAACACAAATTAGAGCGCAGGCAGAAATCGCCATAGATGAAGCAGATGTTATTATTTTTATGGTTAACGTGCGTGAAGGATTGACACAAAGCGATGAAATGGTCGCTCAAATTTTATATAAATCTAAAAAACCGGTCGTATTAGCGGTTAACAAAGTAGATAATATGGAAATGCGTACAGACGTGTATGATTTCTATTCATTAGGTTTTGGTGAACCGTATCCGATATCAGGGTCACATGGTTTAGGTCTTGGTGACTTGTTAGATGCAGTTGTTTCTCATTTTGGTGAAGAGGAAGAAGATCCTTATGATGAAGATACAATTCGACTATCCATTATTGGACGACCAAACGTAGGTAAATCAAGTTTAGTAAATGCTATTTTAGGTGAAGATCGCGTTATCGTTTCTAATGTTGCAGGGACAACCAGAGACGCTATTGATACAGAGTATAGTTATGATGGACAAGATTATGTTTTAATCGATACTGCTGGTATGCGTAAAAAAGGAAAAGTATATGAATCAACTGAGAAATATTCAGTATTAAGAGCTTTAAAAGCGATTGAACGTTCAAATGTTGTTTTAGTGGTTATTGATGCAGAACAAGGCATTATTGAACAAGATAAACGTGTTGCAGGATATGCACATGAACAAGGTAAAGCAGTCGTGATTGTCGTAAATAAATGGGATACTGTGGAAAAAGATAGTAAAACGATGAAGAAATTTGAAGATGAAGTACGTAAAGAATTCCAATTTTTAGATTATGCACAAATTGCTTTTGTGTCTGCTAAAGAACGCACAAGATTACGTACATTATTCCCTTACATTAATGAAGCAAGTGAAAATCATAAAAAACGTGTTCAAAGTTCAACTTTAAATGAAGTCGTTACTGATGCAATTTCCATGAACCCTACACCAACAGACAAAGGTAGACGTTTGAATGTCTTTTATGCAACACAAGTTGCTATAGAACCACCGACATTTGTTGTATTTGTTAATGATGTAGAATTAATGCATTTTTCTTATAAACGCTATTTAGAGAATCAAATCCGTGCCGCTTTTGGTTTTGAAGGTACACCAATTCATATTATAGCTCGAAAGAGAAATTAACGATTGGGGGATAACAATGACTAAAATTACCGTTTTTGGTATGGGAAGTTTTGGGACAGCCCTTGCCAATGTTCTTGCAGAAAATGGACATGATGTTTTGATGTGGGGTAAAAATCAAGATGCTGTTGATGAATTAAATACATGTCATACAAATAAAAAGTATTTAAAATACGCGAAATTAGATGTTAACATCATCGCTACTTCAGATATGACCAAAGCAATTCAATATGCAGATATTTACTTAATGGCTTTACCTACTAAAGCAATGCGAGAAGTTGCTACTCAAATTAATGATAAGCTGACATCTAAAAAGACTTTTATACATGTTGCTAAAGGTATTGAAAATGGGACATTTAAACGTGTGTCAGAAATGATTGAAGATTCTATTTCACCTGAATATAATGCAGGTATTGGCGTGTTGTCCGGGCCAAGTCATGCGGAAGAAGTTGTAGTCAAGCAACCAACTACAGTTGCTGCTTCATCAAAAGATAAAAATGTAAGTAAATTAACGCAAGATTTATTTATGAATGATTATTTACGTGTGTACACGAATGATGACTTGATTGGTGTTGAACTTGGTGGTGCATTGAAAAATATCATCGCAGTAGCAAGTGGTATCGTAGCTGGAATTGGCTACGGTGATAATGCAAAAGCTGCATTAATGACTCGTGGCTTAGCGGAAATTAGCAGATTAGGTGAAAAGTTAGGTGCCGATCCTATGACATTTCTAGGTTTAGGTGGTATCGGTGACTTAATCGTTACTTGCACATCAACACATTCTCGAAATTTCACATTAGGATATAAGCTTGGACAAGGTGAATCAATGGATCAAGCATTATCTGAAATGAATATGGTTGTTGAAGGTATTTATACAACTAAATCCGTTTATCATTTAGCTAAAGAAAAAAATGTGGATATGCCAATTACAAATGCATTATATAGAGTATTATTTGAAAATATTTCGGTAAAAGAATGCGTAAAAGATTTAATGGAGCGCGATAAAAAATCTGAATAAAATGTGTATTATTACACATATACAGCTAATAATTACGCAAAATGAATAGAAATGGCTTAAATTCAACGTTTTTGCCACATAAATGATTGCGATTTATGTAATGCTTGTGTTAAAGTTTTACCATAATGATATAAACATATCATTATCAAACCTCAGGAGGTGAATGTCTAATGAACAAAACAGATTTAATCAATGCAGTTGCAGAGCAAGCTGATTTAACTAAAAAAGAAGCTGGTTCAGCAGTAGATGCTGTATTCGAATCAATCCAAAACTCACTTGCTAAAGGTGAAAAAGTACAATTAATTGGTTTCGGTAACTTTGAGGTACGTGAACGTGCTGCACGTAAAGGTCGTAACCCTCAAACTGGTAAAGAAATTGATATCCCAGCAAGTAAAGTTCCAGCATTCAAAGCTGGTAAAGCATTAAAAGATGCTGTAAAATAATTTTACTTAAAAAGCCCTGAATAAGGGCTTTTTATTTTGCTTTTAATACTTACAACCTGTACATAAATTGTAATGTTCTTCTAAGTTTTTAATCTTTGGAACATTCATTGTTTAAGCGTTCAAAATATTACATGACATAATAGTTTTGATAAAAATAGCAACTACAAAATATACATATGAATAATGAGATTAATTGTTAGCGTTGAATTTACTTAAAAGGTAACCATGTCTACTATAGTATTTTACGTTATTTAAAATGATGAATAATGTAAATGAAGTAAGGGTTATTATGAGAATTACAAAAGCTACATAAATTACTGTTAGTTTAAATTGAAATTTAAAAATGATAAGTAATCTTAATGCTTCAAAAGATTTTAATTTCTTACATATAATGTTAATATGAATAGTGATAATATCGTGAGGTGTAGACATGGAAACAACTGTTAGCAAATTGGAAAGACAAATAGAAGAAAGATTAAAGGGCGTATCAGAATATGAATCCATTAATATTAATCATCGGTTAGGTAAGTTACTCGATTCATATGATATTCCAGATGTTGCCAAAGTAGCATGCCTCACAATTGACACATCAATGAGACACCTTGATGACATTACATATAATCATTTGTCTAAGCATTCCATTTTGATTGGAGATTTAATTAGTGCACATTTTTATACGCTACTAGCAGAAATCAATGATTTATCATTTCAAAATGAAATTAGTAAAGCAATTGTTGAAATTAATGAATTGAAATCTTCATTACATCATCAAGCTTTAAATGATTATAAAATTTCTCAAGCAATAGTAAAAATTGAGACACTTTTCCCATATATTACGTTATCTCATTTCGGTATCAATATTGATGAGTCGGAAATATATAATTATTTATTTGAAGATATATCTGATTACTATCCATCATACTTCAAGAAATATAATCAAAGTGAAGTAAAGCATTACTTACACGATATCCAAAAAAGTTATTTAAAAAGTAGAGGTAATTAAGCATGGCTGACAATAAAGCAAATAAAGAGCAAGTACATCGCGTTTTTCAAAATATTTCAAAAAAATATGACAGATTAAATAATATTATTAGTTTTGAGCAGCATAAAGTATGGAGAAAACGTGTCATGAAAGACATGGGTGTTAGAAAAGGTACGAAAGCATTAGATGTTTGCTGTGGTACTGGTGATTGGACAATCGCATTAAGCAAAGCTGTAGGACCAACAGGTGAAGTTACTGGTATTGACTTTAGTGAGAATATGTTAGAAGTAGGAAAAGAAAAAACTGCTTCAATGGAAAATGTTAAACTTGTTCATGGTGATGCAATGGAATTGCCGTTTGAAGACAATTCTTTTGATTATGTAACAATTGGGTTTGGATTAAGAAATGTGCCAGACTATTTAGTCGCGTTAAAAGAAATGAATAGAGTACTTAAACCAGGTGGTATGGTGGTATGTCTTGAAACGAGCCAACCAACTTTGCCAGTCTTTAAACAAATGTATGCATTATACTTTAAATTTGTTATGCCTATTTTTGGAAAATTATTTGCAAAATCAAAAGAAGAATATGAATGGTTACAGCAATCTACGTTTAATTTTCCTGGAAAAGAAGAGTTGAAGCGCATGTTTGAAGAAGCGGGTTTCATAAATGTAAGAGTACGTAGTTT
This sequence comes from Staphylococcus sp. GDB20D11A, assembly GCF_016893255.1. Classification (NCBI taxonomy): domain Bacteria; kingdom Bacillati; phylum Bacillota; class Bacilli; order Caryophanales; family Staphylococcaceae; genus Staphylococcus; species Staphylococcus sp. GDB20D11A. The sequence continues at coordinate 68,009 of NZ_JAFEPJ010000002.1, read as the reverse complement.
TACAGGGGGCGTTGCTGCAATGCACCTTGGCTATAAAGAAAAAGATAATACCAAAGGTGATTAACGTGGCAAAGTTAAACATGAACAATGAAATTAAGAAAGTGGAACAACGACTTGAAAAGGCAATAAAAAGTAAAGATTCTGTATTAGAACAGGCATCATTACACTTATTGTCTTCTGGTGGTAAAAGAGTACGCCCAGCATTTGTAATTCTGAGTAGCCAATTTGGCAAAGATGAACAAACGTCTGAACAAACGTATCAAGTTGCAGTCGCATTAGAGTTAATTCATATGGCAACACTTGTTCATGATGACGTTATTGATAAAAGCGACAAGCGTCGAGGCAAGTTAACCATATCAAAGAAATGGGATCAGACAACTGCTATTTTAACTGGGAATTTTTTATTGGCATTAGGACTTGAACACTTAATGGCCGTTAAAGATAATCGTGTACATCAATTAATATCTGAATCTATCGTTGATGTTTGTAGAGGGGAACTTTTCCAATTTCAAGACCAATTTAACAGTCAACAGACAATTATCAATTATTTACGACGTATCAATCGTAAAACAGCACTGTTAATTCAATTATCAACTGAAGTTGGTGCAATTACATCTCAATCTGATAAAGAGACTGTACGAAAATTGAAAATGATTGGTCATTATATAGGCATGAGCTTCCAAATCATTGATGATGTATTAGACTTCACAAGTACTGAAAAGAAATTAGGTAAGCCGGTCGGAAGTGATTTGCTTAATGGTCATATTACGTTACCGATTTTATTAGAAATGCGTAAAAATCCAGACTTCAAATTGAAAATCGAACAGTTACGTCGTGATAGTGATCGCAAAGAATTTGAAGATTGTATCCAAATCATTAGAAAATCTGACAGCATCGATGAAGCTAAGGCAGTAAGTTCGAAGTATTTAAGTAAAGCTTTGGATTTGATTTCTGAGTTACCAGATGGACATCCGAAATCACTACTTTTAAGTTTGACGAAAAAAATGGGGTCAAGAAACACATAGTATTTATGAAAAGTATTGAAAGCGCTTTACCAACCTGTTAATATATAATAGTAATATACATAAACCTATTAAACACAGGGGGATACATAAAGTGGAACGTACATTTTTAATGATTAAACCAGATGCAGTACAAAGAAATCTAATTGGTGAAGTAATTTCAAGAATTGAAAGAAAAGGACTAAAACTTGTCGGTGGTAAATTAATGCAAGTACCAATGGAACTTGCTGAAACACATTATGGTGAACACCAAGGTAAACCATTTTATAATGATTTAATTTCATTTATTACATCAGCACCAGTGTTCGCAATGGTAGTTGAAGGTGAAGATGCAGTTAATGTATCTAGACATATTATTGGCAGCACCAATCCTTCAGAAGCTTCACCAGGATCAATTAGAGGTGATTTAGGTTTAACTGTTGGTAGAAATATCATTCACGGTTCAGATTCATTAGAGTCTGCTGAACGTGAAATTAATTTATGGTTTAATGAAAATGAAATTACTAGCTATGCTTCACCACGTGATGCTTGGTTATACGAATAAAATATAAGCTATAAACCTTTCTGATTTATAAAAGGAAAAAGGGTTTTGTTATGTGGTTAGTGATTTATGATCATTCATAACAAAGCCCTATTTTTATACGGACTGATTAACTTTATAAAAAATGATCAGTCCATTTACTTTTATATAAAGAAATATAGCTTGTATATTATTTATTAGTGGTTAGCTACGATTATATGCGGTATAAGTTGTTCGAATAAATTTTAAATTTTCAAATGGTTGTTTAAACAATCTAACAATATTAGAAATTCATAATACTTTTCTCGTTGTGAATATATTATAATGAATCTTAGTTCGTTTAATATTAAGATAATTCTGACATTTAAAAAGAGATATAAATCAATTTCTTAATTGAGCTTGAAAACAAACATTTATGAATGCACAATGAATATGATAAGATTAACAACATATTATAATGTTATCGTGGAAGTATGAAAGGAGCGAGTGTGTATGAGATACCTAACATCAGGAGAATCACATGGACCTCAATTAACAGTTATTGTTGAAGGTGTACCTGCAAATTTAGAAATTAAGGTTGAGGATATTAATAAAGAAATGTTTAAGCGTCAAGGCGGTTACGGACGTGGACGTCGTATGCAAATCGAAAAAGATACAGTGGAGATTGTTTCGGGTGTAAGAAATGGTTATACATTAGGTAGCCCTATTACAATGGTTGTTACTAATGATGATTTTACACATTGGCGAAAAATTATGGGCGCTGCGCCAATAAGCGACGAAGAACGAGAAAATATGAAACGTACAATTACGAAGCCAAGACCGGGACATGCAGATTTAGTTGGCGGTATGAAATATAATCATCGTGACTTACGAAATGTATTAGAACGTTCATCTGCCAGAGAAACAGCAGCACGTGTAGCGGTCGGTGCACTATGCAAAGTTTTATTAGAACAATTAGATATCGAAATATACAGTCGTGTTGTTGAGATAGGTGGCATTAAAGATAAAGATTTTTATGATTCAGAAACATTTAAAGCAAACCTTGATCGAAATGACGTCCGTGTAATTGATGATGGCATCGCACAAGCAATGCGCGATAAAATTGATGAAGCGAAAAACGATGGTGATTCAATAGGGGGCGTAGTTCAAGTTGTAGTTGAAAATATGCCTGTTGGTGTAGGTAGTTATGTACATTATGATCGTAAATTAGATGGAAGAATAGCACAGGGTGTCGTTAGTATTAATGCATTTAAAGGTGTAAGTTTTGGAGAAGGATTTAAAGCCGCTGAAAAGCCTGGTAGCGAAATTCAAGACGAAATTCTCTACGATACTGAATTGGGCTATTATCGTGGGTCAAATCACTTAGGTGGTTTAGAAGGCGGTATGTCAAATGGAATGCCAATTATCATTAATGGTGTAATGAAACCAATTCCAACGTTATATAAACCATTAAATTCAGTAGACATTAATACCAAAGAAGACTTTAAAGCAACAATTGAACGTTCTGATAGTTGTGCTGTTCCTGCAGCAAGTATCGTCTGCGAACATGTCGTAGCATTTGAAATTGCAAAAGCATTATTGGAAGAATTCCAATCAAATCATATTGAGCAACTTAAACAACAAATTATTGAGCGCAGACAATTAAATATTGAGTTTTAACAACAAGAACAATTGAGGTGTAATCATGAAATTACAAACAACATACCCTTCAAACAATTATCCAATATATGTTGAACACGGTGCAATCAAGTATATAGGCACATATTTAAATCAATTTGACCAAAGTTTCTTGTTAATTGATGAATATGTAAATCAATATTTTGCGAATAAATTTGATGATATTTTATCATATGAAAATGTGCATAAAGTCATTATTCCAGCTGGTGAAAAGACGAAAACATTTGAGCAATATCAAGAAACCTTAGAATACATTTTGTCGCATCATGTAACGCGTAATACAGCGATTATAGCTGTTGGTGGTGGTGCAACAGGAGATTTTGCAGGATTTGTAGCAGCAACACTATTAAGAGGTGTCCATTTTATACAAGTTCCCACAACGATTTTGGCGCATGATTCTAGTGTTGGCGGTAAAGTGGGTATTAACTCAAAGCAAGGTAAAAACCTTATCGGTGCATTTTATCGTCCAACTGCTGTGATTTATGATTTAGACTTCTTAAAGACGTTACCATTTGAGCAAATATTAAGTGGCTATGCAGAAGTTTATAAGCATGCGTTATTGAATGGTGAATCAGCGACGCAAGATATCGAACAGCACTTTAAAGATAGAGAGATATTACAGTCATTAAATGGTATGGATAAATATATTGCTAAAGGTATTGAAACGAAGCTGGATATTGTTGTTGCAGATGAAAAAGAACAAGGTGTACGTAAATTTTTAAATTTAGGTCATACATTTGGGCATGCTGTTGAATACTATCATAAAATACCTCATGGTCATGCAGTGATGGTTGGCATTATCTATCAATTTATAGTTGCGAATGCTTTGTTTGATTCTAAGCATGATATTAATCATTATATTCAATATTTATTACAACTCGGCTATCCTTTAGACATGATAACTGACTTGGATTTTGAAACGTTATACCAATATATGCTAAGTGATAAAAAGAATGATAAGCAAGGTGTACAAATGGTCTTGATTAGACAATTTGGAGATATCGTTGTACAACATGTTGATCAACTAACATTACAACATGCATGTGAACAATTAAAAACATATTTTAAGTAGGTGAATGAAATGGTAAATGAACAAATCATTGATATTTCAGGTCCGTTAAAGGGCGAAATAGAAGTGCCGGGTGATAAATCAATGACACACCGTGCAATCATGTTGGCGTCGCTAGCTGAAGGTGTATCTACTATATATAAGCCACTACTTGGCGAAGATTGTCGTCGTACGATGGACATTTTCCGACTGTTAGGTGTAGAAATCAAAGAAGATGATGAAAAATTAGTTGTGACTTCCCCAGGATATCAATCTTTTAACACGCCACATCAAGTATTGTATACAGGTAATTCTGGTACGACAACACGATTATTGGCAGGTTTGTTAAGTGGTTTAGGTATTGAAAGTGTCTTGTCTGGAGATGTTTCCATAGGTAAAAGGCCGATGGATCGTGTTTTAAGACCGTTAAAAAGTATGAATGCAAATATTGAAGGAATTGAAGACAATTACACCCCATTAATCATTAAACCATCTGTAATTAAAGGTATTAATTACAAGATGGAAGTGGCAAGTGCACAAGTGAAAAGTGCCATCTTATTCGCAAGTCTATTTTCTAAGGAAGCGACCATCATTAAAGAATTAGATGTAAGTCGAAATCATACTGAGACGATGTTCAGACATTTTAATATTCCAATTGAAGCAGAAGGGTTATCAATTACTACAACCCCTGAAGCAATTCGATACATTAAACCTGCAGATTTTCATGTTCCTGGCGATATTTCATCTGCAGCGTTCTTTATTGTTGCAGCACTTATCACACCAGGAAGTGATGTAACAATTCATAATGTTGGAATCAATCCAACACGTTCAGGTATTATTGATATTGTTGAAAAAATGGGCGGTAATATTCAACTTTTCAATCAAACAACTGGTGCTGAACCTACTGCTTCTATTCGTATTCAATACACACCAATGCTTCAACCAATAACAATCGAAGGAGAATTAGTGCCAAAAGCAATTGATGAACTGCCAGTGATAGCATTACTTTGTACACAAGCAGTTGGCACGAGTACAATTAAAGATGCCGAGGAATTAAAAGTAAAAGAAACAAATAGAATTGATACAACGGCTGATATGTTAAACTTGTTAGGGTTTGAATTACAACCAACTAATGATGGATTGATTATTCATCCGTCAGAATTTAAAACAAATGCAACAGTGGATAGTTTAACGGATCATCGAATAGGGATGATGCTTGCAGTTGCTTCTCTACTTTCAAGCGAACCTGTCAAAATTAAACAATTTGATGCTGTAAATGTATCATTTCCAGGATTTTTACCAAAACTAAAGCTTTTAGAAAATGAGGGATAATATAAAATGGAAGATATCTATAAATTAATAGACGATATCAATCTACAAAAACTAGAAAATTTAGACTCTCGTGTTAATGAAGCAATAACTACTGACAACGATGACGCATTATTTATTCTAGGAGAGACACTTTACAATTTTGGATTAATGCCACAAGGTTTAGAAGTATTCCGCGTGTTATATCACAAATATCCAGACGAAAGTGAATTGCTGATTTATTTTATTGAAGGTTTAATGTCTGAAAATCAAACTGACGAAGCGTTAGAATATTTAAGTTATGTTGAACCATCACCTGAAAAGTTGATGTTAGAAGCAGATTTATATCAACAAATTAATATGATGGAAGTTGCTATTGATAAATTACAAGAAGCACTTGAACTAGAGCCAAATGATCCAATAATCCATTTCGCATTGGCTGAAATGTTATATTATGATGGTCAATATTTACGTGCTACCTCTGAATACGAAACTGTTTTAGAAACTGGTGAATATCAAGTTAATGGTGTAAACTTATTCTCTCGTATGGCAGATTGTAGTTTACAAAGTGGTAACTATAGTGATGCGATTCGCTTATACGATGAAATTAATGAAGATGAAATGACTTCAGAAGATTATCTTAAAAAAGCCATTTCTTACGATAAAAATGACATCACTCAAGAAGCAATTAAAATAATGACTACATTACTTTCTAAAGATCCTGATTATATTCAAGGCTACTTGTATTTACAATCATTATATGAAAATGAAAAAAATTATCCAGATGCCATTGAAACGGGTAAAGAAGGATTACGACTAAGTCAATTTTATAAAGAGTTAATGTATACAACTGGATGTTTGGAAATAGAACACGGCGATGCTAATGAAGGTGTATTATTGTTAAAACAAGCATTAGAGGTTGATAATGCTTACCAAGAACCTTTATTGATTTTAAGCGATTTATATCGTAATGAAGAAGATTATGAAGCAATCATTGAATTATTAACATATGTAGATGAAGAAGATTTGGATCCTACATTCATGTGGCATTTAGCGTTTGCCTATGGTCAAGAAGAGCGAGATAAAGAAGCTCAACATTTCTTTGAATTAGCATATCCAACGATGAAAACAAATATTGATTTTATGAGTGATTATTATTTCTATTTAATTGAAACTGGTCAAAAGGAACAAGCAATTACTATTTTAAATCAATTGTTGGAACTAGAACCAAGTAACGAAAATTGGCATGACGAATTATCAAGATTGCAATCTTAAAATGGGGTATTTGATGTCAGAGACACTCAATCAAATTAAAGAAAGTTTTATTGAATATTTACTTTTTCAATATCGATTTAAGTCGCGTATTGCAGTTTGGGTGCTTAACTATATAAAAGTGAATGAGGCGAAGTTGGCAAACATTCATTTTGTAGATACAAAAATTAATCATCATGAAACATTAGAAATTGCAGAAGTGGGAAGTCACGCTTCTGCAATTCAATTTACTAAGCGTAATATAAAGTTAATGAATACAAATGAAATATTTGATTATATCGCTAATCATAACTGTGCTTTTGATATTCAAATTCACTTCGCAAACGTGTCAAAGCGTGAGCAAAGGCTAGATGATTTAATAGTTGCTCAACTAACGGAATCGCCTAGCTATCAAACTTATCTTCATGATTTAAATAGTATGGCTATAGATCGGCATAAACATGCGTTATTAATAGATTACTTGCTACATAATATTGATTTAAGTTTACAGATGAATGAAAAGCAACGTTTTTATCAACTAACGCAAATTTTAAATACACTCAAGCTAGTAAATAAACATAATCAATTTGAGGACTTAGCAGATGACGATTAATACACTTTGGCAATATACACTTTATCAACGTTCTTGGTTAATGATGCTCCTCATTTGTAATATATTAGGGATGATTTATGGTTATATATGGTATGGTGAACAATTAAGTCATACGCCGTGGCAGTTTAAGATTTTTGTTCCAGATAGCCCAACTGCAATATTATTCTTAGTTATTTCTATCTCATTGATATTAATCCGAAAACAAAATAGTATTATCGATGCACTGGCATTTGTAACATTATTCAAATATGGGATATGGGCAGTTATTATGAATATATTATTTATTATTGAACAAGGGGATATTACAGTAAATGGCCTGGTATTAATGTTTTCCCACAGTATAATGGCTGTTCAGGCAATTTACTTCTATCCTAGGTTTAAACGTTCTATGATTGGAATCATTGTAGCGATGACTTGGGTATTTTTGAATGATTATATTGACTATTTTCACCTTCAATTTCCATATTATGATTTTATAACTACACATGTGTGGCAAATTGGTGTATTATCATGTTGTCTGAGTGTTTTTGGACTTTTGCTTTATATTGAATTAAACAAATTATTAAAGTGTAAATGATTTGATAAAAACTGCAAATGACAGTAAAATATTTATAAAGGAGAGTGAGTTTATTGTCTTCAATTTTTACTATGATAATTTATTTCGTAATATTAATGGTGCTTCCTTTATGGGCACAACACAAAGTTAAATCTAACTATGAGAAATATTCACAAGTTAGATCAACTAGTGGTAAAACGGGTCGTGAAGTTGCATTAGAAATTTTACATGCAAACGGTATTTATGATGTCGAAGTTGTTAAAGGTGAAGGATTCTTAACAGATCATTACGATCCTAAAAAGAAAGTTGTTTCACTATCTCCTGCAAACTATGACAGACCATCAGTTGCTGGAACTGCAATTGCAGCCCACGAAGTTGGTCATGCCATTCAAGATCACCAAGGATATTGGTTCTTAAGATTCAGAGCAGCATTAGTACCTGTTGCAAACCTAGGGAGTTCATTAAGTTATATGATCATCATGTTAGGTATTATCTTAACAGCGATAGGTAGTGCATTTGGTTCAACTGCTTTATGGATTGGTGCTGGTTTAATGTCATTAGCGGTATTATTCTCAATTGTTACGTTACCAGTTGAGTTTGATGCGAGTTCAAGAGCGATGAAACAAATTACGGCATTGAACATTGTAAATGAAAAGGAATACAAACATGCGCGTAAAGTATTATCTGCAGCAGCAATGACTTATGTTGCAGCAACTGCTGTCGCTGTAGCAGAGCTTGTACGTATTATCTTGCTTGCGCGTTCAAGTGATTAATCTTATAGATTAACAATTAACTTAAATTAGACACTTATTAACTAGCTTATCACATTTTGTGTGATTGCTAGTTTTTTTGTGCTTATTTTTCTAATGGTTGATTATTCACTATATTATTTTATTGTAGTGGTACGAATCATAAAGTTATAATCCCAATTTCAATTGATTTAATTTAGTTAGGAATGCATTACATTTATATAAACTGAATTATTAAACTACTAAAATAAACAATTTGTCATCTAGTTTAGCTAGAGTCAGTAAATTGCACTAAACATGCATGAGACTTCAAATTGATATATACTATATTAGAAATGCAATATAAGGAGAACGTAGAAATGAAATCAATGGTAGAAATGCAACGTGAAGTTGATGAATATATTGGACAATTTAAAACAGGATATTTTTCACCATTAGCTAACTTAGCTAGATTGACTGAAGAAGTGGGCGAACTTGCACGTGAAATAAATCATACATATGGTGAAAAAAAGAAGAAAGATTCAGAGGAAGCAAATACGATTAAAGCAGAATTAGGTGATAATTTATTTGTGTTGTTATGTTTGGCGAATTCAATGGGAATAGATATGACAGAGAGCTTTAATGAAACAATGGAAAAGTTTAATACAAGAGATAAAAATCGATTCGAAAGAAAGTGAATATAAAAATATTTGCTTTATTTGGATTTGATTAAGATTAAAATCATAGACCAATGAATTGCATCGCATGAAATCATATTATTTTTAAAGTAAGTATAACTAGATAAATGATTATATATACAACACCTGTTTTTTAGATATTTGAAATTATAAACTCAACATTACTATAAACTTAAATTTAAACAATTATCTACGCATCGAGAATAATAGAAAGAGAAATAGAAAGAAAGGATGGGCAAGCGAATGAAGATAGGTATAACATGTTACCCGTCCATGGGTGGTTCTGGAATTATTGCCACAGAATTAGGAATTAAATTAGCAGAGCGAGGTCACGAAGTACATTTTATCACTTCAAATATCCCGTTTAGAATAAGAAAACCATTACCGAATATGATTTTTCATCAAGTTGAAGTGAATCAATATGCAGTATTTCAATATCCACCGTATGATATTACGTTAAGTACTAAAATCGCTGAAGTTATTAAAGAATATGATCTTGATTTGTTGCATATGCACTATGCTGTACCTCATGCAATTTGTGGGATTTTAGCTCGTGAGATGTCAGGTAAAGATATAAAAATTATGACAACGTTACACGGTACTGATATTACTGTTTTGGGCTATGATCATTCACTCCAAGGTGCAATTAAATTTGGCATTGAAAAAAGTGATATTGTGACAAGTGTGAGTAAATCTTTAGCGCAAGAAACACATGAAATTATTGAAACTAACAAAGAAATTATACCGATTTATAATTTTGTACGTGAAAATGAGTTTCCAACTAAACATAACACAGCATTAAAATCACAATTTGGTATAGCACCAGATGAAAAAGTGTTAATACATGTATCGAATTTTAGACAAGTAAAACGCATAGATACTATTATAGAAACATTTGCAAAAGTACGTGAAAAGATACCTAGTAAATTAATTTTACTTGGAGATGGTCCTGAATTAGTGCCAATGCGTCAAATGACGAAAGAGTTAAACGTAGAAGAGGATGTTTTATTTTTAGGGAAACAAGATTGTGTAAGTGAATTTTACCAATTATCTGACTTAGTATTATTATTAAGTGAAAAAGAAAGCTTTGGACTAACTTTACTTGAGGCTATGAAAACAGGCGTCGTTCCAATTGGTTCAAATGCCGGTGGAATTAAAGAGGTTATTAAACATGGTGAAACTGGATTTGTCGTAGATGTGGGTGATAGTGATTCAGCGAGTGACTATGCTATCCGATTACTTGAAGATAAGGTGTTATACAACAAACTTCAGAAAAACATGCTAGCAGATATTGCTGAACGTTTTGGATCAGAACTCATTACAGATCAATATGAGTATTATTATCAAAAAATGCTAAATGAGCATAACAAAAGTAAAGGCGAGTAATAATATGGATAAATCATTATTTGAACAGGCAAGGCCTATATTAGAACAAATTCAAGACAATGGTTTTGAAGCATATTATGTAGGTGGCTCTGTAAGAGATTATGTTATGGGAAGAAATATTCATGATATAGATATCACAACAAGTGCAACGCCAGATGAAATAGAATCTATCTTTAGTCATACGATACCTGTAGGTAAAGAACATGGCACCATAAATGTAGTTTTTGATGATGAAAATTATGAAGTGACAACATTCCGGGCTGAAGAAGATTATGTCGATCACCGTAGACCAAGTGGTGTTACATTTGTTCGTGATTTATACGAAGATTTGCAACGAAGAGATTTTACGATGAATGCGATAGCAATGGATACAGCATACAAATTGTATGATTATTTTGATGGTCAACAAGATATTAATAATCGAATAATAAGAACTGTAGGTATAGCTGAGGAACGATTCCAAGAAGATGCTTTACGTATGATTCGATGTTTAAGATTCCAGTCACAATTATCATTTGATATTGCAACGGAAACATTTGAAGCGATGTGTACACAAATGGCAGATATTAAATTTTTATCGATTGAGCGTATAGTGATTGAACTAACTAAATTAATGCGAGGTATTAATGTTGAAGAGAGTTTTAATCATTTAAAATCGCTGAAAGCATTTAATTATATGCCATATTTCGAACATCTTGATATGAATCAAATTAATGTGACTGAACCAATTGATTTAGAATTGTTGATTGCTATAGTGTCAGTTAAATTTGATATTAATTACTCATTAAAGCCTTTAAAGCTAAGTAACCGACAAGCAAAAGATATCAATCAATATATTCAAATTATGAATGCATTATCAAGTATTATTACAAAAGAACAATTAAAAATGTTTGTTTATGATTATGATACGAATCTCATTAAAAATGTAATGGTTGCAGCAGACGTGTTAAAGGCAAATGATATTCAAGGACATGAACCATTAATCGTTAACCTTCAAACGATTGATGAAACATTACAACATTTACCTATGCATAATAGAAAAGACATGATGGTTAATGGGGGTGTACTTATGGCACATTTAAATGCCAAAAGTGGTCCGTGGTTAAAAGATGTGCTAAGACAAATTGAGATAGCGATTGTAACAGGTAAAGTAAGCAACGAAGAAACTGAAATTTTGAAATGGATGGATAATCATGTCAAAATATAGTCAAGATGTACTTCAATTACTCTATAAAAATAAACCGAATTATATATCTGGACAAAGCATTGCGGAATCACTTAATATATCGCGCACTGCAGTAAAAAAAGTGATTGACCAATTAAAGTTAGAGGGATGTAAAATAGATTCAGTAAATCATAAAGGACATTTATTACAACAGCTCCCAGATATTTGGTATCAAGGTATAATAGACCAATATACAAAAAGTTCTGCTTTGTTTGATTTTAGTGAAGTTTACGATTCAATAGATTCTACACAACTTGCTGCGAAAAAGTCACTTGTTGGAAATCAATCTTCATTTTTTATCTTGAGTGATGAACAAACGAAAGGTCGTGGGCGATTTAATAGACATTGGAGTTCTTCAAAAGGGCAAGGACTTTGGATGTCTGTCGTGTTAAGACCTAACGTTGCATTCTCAATGATATCTAAATTTAATTTATTTATTGCATTAGGGATAAGAGATGCGATTCAACATTTTAGTCAAGATGAAGTCAAAGTGAAATGGCCGAATGATATATATATTGATAATGGTAAAGTGTGTGGTTTCTTAACTGAAATGGTTGCTAATAATGATGGTATAGAAGCAATAATATGTGGTATAGGTATTAATTTGACACAACAACTAGAAGACTTTGATGAAAGTATCAGACATAGAGCAACAAGTATACAATTACATGATAAAAATAAATTAGATAGATATCAATTTTTAGAGAGATTACTTCAAGAAATTGAAAAAAGATATAATCAATTTTTAACGTTACCTTTTTCTGAAATTCGTGAAGAATATATTGCAGCTTCTAATATTTGGAATAGAACGTTGCTATTTACAGAAAATGATAAACAGTTTAAAGGACAAGCAATTGATTTAGATTACGATGGCTATCTAATTGTTAGAGATGAAGCGGGTGAATCACACCGTTTAATTAGTGCAGATATAGATTTTTAACACTAAAGCAAGGAGAGATAGCTATGGGTATGGCAACCTATGCCGTTGTGGATTTAGAAACAACAGGCAACCAATTAGATTTTGACGATATCATTCAAATTGGTATAACGTTTGTGCGCAATAACCAAATTATTGATACATATCATTCTATGATTAGAACAAATTTAGAGATTCCGCCATTCATTCAAGCGTTAACATCCATTGAAGAAAATATGCTACAACAAGCGCCATATTTTAATCAAGTTGCACAAGAAATCTACGATAAGATAAAAGATTGCATTTTTGTCGCTCATAATGTAGATTTTGATTTAAATTTTATTAAAAAGGCATTTAAAGATTGTAATATTCAATATCGTCCCAAAAAAGTTATAGATACACTAGAAATCTTTAAAATAGCTTTTCCTACAGATAAAAGCTATCAATTAAGTGAATTAGCGGAGGCACATGGTATTACCTTAGCAAATGCCCATCGAGCTGACGAAGATGCCGCTACTACTGCTAAATTGATGATATTAGCTTTTGAAAAATTTGAAAAGTTACCGTTAGATACTTTAAAGCAATTATATTATTTAAGTAAACAGTTGAAATACGATTTGTATGATATTTTCTTTGAGATGGTTAGGCAATATGATGCAAAGCCATTGGATAAATCGTACGAAAAGTTCGAACAGATTATCTATCGTAAGCAAGTTGATTTTAAAAAGCCGACAACAAATTATAATGGCAGCTTGAAGTCTTTATATAGCAAAGCTGTAGATCAACTTGGCTTAACATATCGACCGCAGCAATTATATTTAGCGGAAACTATATTAGATCAGCTCATGCATAGTGAAAAAGCAATGATTGAGGCATCACTAGGCAGTGGTAAATCATTAGCATATTTACTTGCGGCCTTGATGTATAATATTGAAACTGGGAAGCATGTCATGATTTCTACCAATACTAAATTACTGCAAAGTCAATTGTTAGAAAAAGATATTCCAGCAATGAATGAAGCGTTGAATTTTAAAATTAATGCACTATTGATTAAAAGTAAAAGTGATTACATTTCATTGGGACTTATTAGTCAAATTTTAAAAGATGACACAAGTAATTACGAAGTGAATATCTTGAAAATGCAATTGCTGATTTGGATTACAGAGACGCCGTCCGGAGATATACAGGAATTAAATTTAAAAGGTGGTCAAAAGATGTATTTTGACCAGAAAATTGAAACATATGTACCGGCACGTCACGATGTTCATTATTATAATTTTATTAAGCGAAATGCACAGAACATTCAAATTGGTATTACAAATCATGCACATTTAATTCATTCTGATGTTGAAAATTCAATATATCAATTGTTTGATGATTGTATAGTGGATGAAGCACATCGCTTACCAGACTATGCCTTAAATCAAGTGACAAATGAGTTGAGTTATGCTGATATTAAATATCAGCTTGGTTTGATTGGTAAAAACGAAAATGAAAAATTGTTAAAGGCAATTGATCAACTGGAAAAACAGCGAATTTTGGAAAAATTAGATATTGCACCAATTGATATTTTTGGCTTGAAGGCTAGTATGAATGAGATTCATGAGTTAAATGAGCAATTGTTCTCAACGATATTTACGATTATCAATGATTCTGATGTTTATGATGATGATATTCATCGTTTCCATAATGTATTTACTTTTGAAACAAAAGACATTTTGAAGGATTTACATGCGATTATCGATAAGTTAAATAAAACGCTAGAAATATTCAATGGCATTAGTCATAAAACAGTTAAATCATTACGGAAACAGTTGTTGTATTTAAAAGATAAATTTAAAAATATCGAACAAAGTTTAAAAGCTGGACATACTAGTTTCATTTCAATTAAAAATCTATCTCAAAAATCAACAATACGTTTATATGTGAAAGATTACGCTGTAAAAGACGTATTGACGAAACAAGTATTGGAAAAATTTAAATCACTCATTTTTATATCTGGTACTTTAAAATTTAATCATTCGTTTGATGCTTTTAAACAGTTATTCAACAAAGATGTTCACTTTAATACATTTGAAGTTAACACGTCGTTACAAAGTGCAAAAAATACAAGTGTATTTATACCGAGTGATGTAGCATCTTATCAATATAAAAATATAGATGAGTATGTAGCATCGATTGTAAGCTATATTATTGAATATACGACTATAACGTCATCAAAATGTTTAGTCTTATTTACGAGTTATAAAATGATGCATATGGTACAAGATATGCTAAATGAATTGCCAGAATTTGAAGATTATGTTGTATTAACACAACAGCAGAACCAAAATTATAAAATAGTACAACAGTTTAATAATTTTGATAAGGCCATACTGCTTGGTACGTCAACATTTTTTGAAGGTTTTGATTTTCAAGCAAATGGTATTAAATGTGTGATGATAGCGAAGTTACCGTTTATGAACAAGCATAATGCAAAATATTGGCTTATGGATTCTGAATTCACTTCAACTTTCAAGGAATATGTATTACCTGATGCAGTTACACGTTTTAGACAAGGACTTGGAAGATTAATTAGAAATGAAAATGATCGCGGCATAATAGTTTCATTTGATGATCGACTCATAAACAGTAATTATAAAAACTTTTTTGAACAAACACTTGAAAATTATCGTCAGAAAAAAGGCGATATTCAACAATTTGGAAAATTATTAAGACAAATTCAAAAAAAGAAAAAGTGAAATACAAAATAAAATTCTTGTAACATGACATGTGCTATGTTCTGTTACAAGAATTTTTGTTTGGTCGTCAAAATTTGAGTTTTATAATTAAACTTGAATGTTAGCACAAAAAACGACCTTCATACTAATAATATTGAGGCTTTATTATATATTTTGTATGAAACTGATGATTGCACTGTCTTAATATAAATTAATGTTCAAATCTGTGCTTAAATCATTACCATTTACACGTTATCTTTTAGTCTAGTTCTAGAACTTGAAAGCGGATTTTGTTAAAATGAATGAGTATTGTATAACGAAAAAATAAATAGGAGAATGGTTATGAAAACAACGATTAAACAAGCGAAAGATCATTTAAACCAAGACGTTACAATTGGTGCTTGGCTAACAAATAAACGTTCAAGTGGTAAAATCGCCTTTTTACAATTACGTGATGGAACAGGCTTTATGCAAGGCGTAGTAGTTAAATCAGAAGTTGGTGAAGAGGTATTCAAACTTGCGAAAGAAATTACTCAAGAATCATCTCTATATGTTACAGGCACAATTACAGAAGATAATCGTTCTGATTTAGGATACGAAATGCAAGTGAAATCAATTGAAGTTATTTCAGAAGCGCATGACTATCCGATTACACCTAAAAATCACGGTACAGAATTCTTAATGGATCACCGTCATTTATGGTTACGTTCTAAAAAACAACATGCTGTAATGAAAATTAGAAATGAAGTTATTCGTGCAACGTATGAATTTTTCAGCAAAGATGGATTTACAAAGGTTGATCCACCAATTTTGACAGCAAGTGCACCAGAAGGTACAAGTGAATTATTCCATACTAAATACTTTGATCAAGATGCGTTTTTATCTCAAAGTGGTCAGTTATACTTAGAAGCTGCGGCAATGGCACACGGAAAAGTATTTTCATTTGGTCCAACTTTCAGAGCTGAAAAATCAAAAACACGTAGACACTTGATCGAGTTCTGGATGATTGAAGGGGAAATGGCTTTCACAAATCATGCTGAAAGTTTAGAAATTCAAGAACAATATGTAACACATGTAGTAAAATCAGTTTTAGAAAATTGTAAACTAGAGTTGAAAATTTTAGAGCGTGATACATCAAAACTTGAAAAAGTTGCGACACCATTCCCTAGAATTTCATATGATGATGCAATTGAATTCTTAAAAGCAGAAGGCTTTGATGATATTGAATGGGGCGAAGATTTTGGTGCGCCACATGAAACTGCCATTGCTAATCATTATGATTTACCGGTGTTTATTACTAATTATCCAACTAAAATTAAGCCTTTCTATATGCAACCAAATCCTGAGAATGAAGAAACTGTATTATGTGCAGACTTAATTGCACCTGAAGGATACGGTGAAATTATAGGTGGATCTGAACGTGTGGATGACTTAGAATTGTTAGAACAACGCGTTAAAGAACATGGATTAGACGAAGAAGCATATAGTTACTACTTAGACTTACGTCGTTATGGTAGTGTGCCACACTGTGGATTTGGTTTAGGTTTAGAGCGTACAGTAGCATGGATTTCTGGTGTTGAACACGTTCGTGAAACTGCGCCATTCCCAAGATTATTAAACCGTTTATATCCATAAGTTTTAGGATCGTTACTTAAAATTTATATTATGATAATAAAAAGAATCGTCCAGCCTATATTAATAGCTGGGCGATTTATGCTTGGGAAATGTAGATTGATAACGGCTTTCATTAAGCATGAACAAACTTTTGTTTAGTAACTATATTTGGAAAATAAATAGCTCATCTGATTATACATAAAGTTCATTGTTAAAAACTAGTTTTAAAAAAATACTGTTATTTAAAATTTGTTTGCTACTAGTTAAATATATTAAGCATTTTAGTCGAAAATTAAAGAAAATGATTTATACTATTAAGTAATGGTTAAATTTAAAAGGGGGCACGAACATGGATAAATATCAATTAAAAGCAAGACCTGTAGTGATACGAAGAGAATTATTAGACCATTACAGTGACTTAGGTTTAGATGAGCAAGATTTAGTCATTTTGCTTAAATTGATTTATGCTTCCGAAACATCAAATAAACAGCCTTCAATTGAATTACTTCAGAAGGGCTCAACTATGCAACCACGTGATATTACAATGGTTATTCAAAATTTGATTCAACGTGAATTTCTAGAATTACAAGTTCAAAAAGATGAAGAAGGTAGATTTACTGAATATATGAATCTAGATCCTTTTTTCGAAAAATTAAGTCATATATTGAAGCAACAAAGTATGGAAACGAAAGAGCAAAATAGTAAAGAAAAATTTAAACAATTATTTAGAATTTTAGAGGATACATTTGCAAGGCCGTTATCTCCATATGAAATAGAAACGTTAAATCAATGGATTGATGTTGATAAACACGATACTACAATTATACAAGCGGCATTAGACGAGGCGAATAGTTTGAATAAACTTAGCTTTAAATATATGGATCGTATTTTACTTAATTGGAAGAAAAACAATGTCAAAACAATTGACGATTCTAGAAAAATAAGAGAAAAATTTAATAAACCGAAAATGACGCACACAGTTAAAACGGTACCTAAATTTGATTGGTTAAACGGGGAGAACCTTGATGGTAAGTAAGAAAAAAGCATTAGAAATGATTGATGTTATAGCAAATATGTTTCCGGATGCAGAATGTGAATTAAAACATGATAATCCGTTCGAATTAACTATTGCTGTATTATTGTCAGCGCAATGTACAGACGTTCTAGTAAATAGAGTAACAACTGAGCTGTTTAAAAAATACAAAACGCCTGAAGATTATTTGGCAGTCAGTGATGAAGAACTTATGAATGATATTCGTTCTATCGGTCTGTATCGTAACAAAGCTAAGAATATTAAGAAACTTTGTCAATCTTTGATTGATCAATTTAATGGAGAAATACCACAAACACATAAGGAATTAGAAAGTTTAGCAGGTGTAGGACGTAAAACTGCTAATGTAGTCATGAGTGTAGCATTTGGTGAACCTTCATTAGCTGTTGATACGCATGTAGAACGTGTTTCTAAACGCTTAGGTATTAATCGTTGGAAAGATAATGTGAGACAGGTAGAAGACCGTTTATGTTCTGTCATACCTAGAGATAGATGGAATAGGAGCCATCATCAACTCATTTTCTTTGGAAGATACCACTGTTTAGCCCGAAAACCTAAATGCGATATTTGTCCACTATTAGAAGATTGTAGAGAAGGACAAAAACGTTATAAAGCTAGTTTGAAAGAAGCGTGATAACATGACAAATATTACAAAAGAGGTATTTGATAATTTAGAACAAGAGATTGATGTATTTGCCAAAAATAAGACATTAGGTTCTAGTGAAGCAAAGCCATACTTGGATCAATACCATAGTAAAATTATTGATTATTTTAAGCAGGTTAATGACATAACTGGCAATATTGATTTTGATAATTTAAATCAATATCCTGTTGTGCCAATGAATTTTAAAGAAAGATATGATTATATGATTGAACGTAAATATCATTTTATGGGCTATCGACAAATGAAGACCTTTAAAACTGAATTGATTAAAATGAATGCTAGTTATCAAACAAGGTTAAAGAATAAGCAAGTATAGACAAGTTTGATCATTTCCTAATGTTGAAAAGATGTAAAACTAATTCATGCACACATATTTGTATTTATGTTAGATGTCGTGTCATTACAACGTCTTAATATAAAAAATGTCCATCTACATCATAATGGATATCTTGAGGTATGCTTTAAGATATCTATTTCGAATCGTAGGTGGATTTCTTATATCTATGATTGTGAAAATACGTTGCAAACATGTTGATATTTCACTGATTAACGTACACAGGGAATTGATAAACATATCAATTTAAAACAATGGCTAAGATGACTATGAGAAAATATAATCATAATTTTAAAAATGGGAACAAGCATTTTTGCAATATCAATAATTTTACATAGCTAAAGATGTGAATATGAAAACTATTTAGATGTTTCAAAATGTATGTGAATGACTGATTTTACGGTTTCTACTAATATAGCAATAGCGTATGAATTTAAAAAAATCCTCAGCTACACCATAAATATGGTATAACTGAGGATTTTATGTTGAGTGGATTAGTTGAATATACCTGTTAATCCACCGCTGTTTCTAGATTGTTGAGATCTAGTATTGTTATTTGATTGTGCAGTACCACTGCTGTTTGCTGATGTGTCACTAGTCACTACCACCGTGTGTACTACGATTTGTAGTGTTGTTATCTTGACTACCAGAAACATTGATTGATGGGATACTACCACTTACTGAGCTAGGACGTTTAAAGTCTTCGCCATCTCTAGATGAAATTTTTGACATCACATTTTCATATAAGAACTGTGGATATTCTTGTTGGCTATGTCCCACAAATGAGTTTTCACCATATTGTTTAACTTTACTGAAGCCCATCCACACTGACATAGTGTATTGAGGTGTAAAGCCGTTAATCCACACGTCTTTCGCTGCATTATCAGGTAAATTATATTGTGAATAAGTTTCAGCACCGTAAGTACCAGTACCTGTCTTAGCACCCATATTTACTCCAGATACACCATGGCCATATGCAGAACCATATGGTTTAAATGTACCTTTTAGCATCTCAGCTAACATGTATGCAGTGTAATCACTCATCGCTTTATGGCTAGTATGATCGTATTCGATTGTTTCACCATCACGAGTAACTACTTTTTGAATTGAATGCGCGTTGTTATAAGTACCACCGTTAGCGATTGCAGCAAATGCTGATGCTAATTGTGTTGGTGAGAATTCTGAAGCAGAACCACCAAGTACTTCAGATGGACCAATATCGCCTTCGTAGTTTAAGCCAAGTTTGGCAGCGAATTTCTTAGGTGCATCATTACCAGCATTTTGCTTAACTGATTGCCAAGCTTTTAAAGCTGGAATATTGAAACTTTGTCGTAAAGCATCATAAATTGATACAGTACCGTGACTCTTCACATCGTAGTTTCTAAATGTAGATCCATCAACTTGATATGAAGATTCATCTTGAATCGCATGGTTTGTTGCCCATTTCATATTTTCAATGGCAGGTCCATACGCTAAGAAAGGTTTTAAAGATGAACCAGTAGGGTGAGGATCTGTTGCTTGGTTTCTGTTAACGACATCTTTGAAATCACGTCCACCAGATATAGCAACTAAACCACCAGTTTTACTATCAAGAATCGTTGCACCAACTTGTTGGTCTTTATTCTTGTAGAAGCTACCATTATCAACATCATTTTGTAATGTTTTTTGAACATCTTTATCCATGTTTGTATAAATTTTAATACCACTTTGTAATACATTACCTAAATTTTCATCTTTGAATGCTTTATTATTCATTAATTCAGATTTTACAAAGTTAACGTATGAATTATACTCAGAATCTTGATTTGTATCAATGTTTTGACGTTCTTCAGCAGTACGATTTACTAAGTTCGCTTTTAAATCGATTTTCTTAGCATCTTCCCACTGTTTATCTGTAATGCGTTTATGATAATGCATTAAGTATAAAACAGTGTTTTTACGATCTTCAGCAGCTTTTGGATGATCATAAATATTATAGTTGTTTGGAACCTGAGGTAAACCGGCTAAATAAGCTTCTTCCGCTAAGTTTAAATCTTTTAAATCTTTATTAAAGTAATACTTAGCAGCAGCTTTAATACCTGTTACGCCATCAGAATAGTAAATTTTATTTAGATATACTTGGAAGATATCATCTTTACTATATTCTTGTTCTAAACGATATGATAAGTATGCTTCTTGAGCTTTACGTCCAATAGATTTATGTTGTGATAAAAATGCATCTTTAACAACTTGTTGTGTTAATGTTGAGGCACCTTCAGAACCAAATCCACCAGTCAAGTTCTTACCAATTGCACCGAATAAACGTTTATAATCAAGTGCGCCATGTTCGTAGAAACGATTGTCTTCAGTTGCAAGTACTGCGTCTTTCATTGATTTCGGCACGTCTTTTAAATTTACATGCTCATGTCTTTGGCCATTATCTAATGTTTTAACAAGTTCTCCGTTCTTGTCATATATCTTTGCAGGAATCGGATCTTGTAATTTAGCTTCGGTAAAAGCAGGTGCTTTCCAAGCATAATAAGCAAACAATAAGATACCTAGTAAAAGAACAACGAAAAATGCAATAATCATGAAGCCAATAATCTTAATAATCGTTCTCTTCACATTTCTATTCTTTTTTGAGTTGGATTTCCCACCATTATTACCATTTTTCTTAGGCTGAGAAGATCCTTTGTTTTCCGTCATACGCGGTCCTCACTTTCATCTAATATCAACTTATCAACTGCTTTTAGATAGTCTAATCTTGGTTGATACTGATAAGGAATATGGTAACCATTTTTTCGTATTTCATCAACTGTTATAGACTTTTTAATATTATCTTTATATCTCTTCCAAAATATTTCGAATTTTGAATAGGGTAAAAGATAAACTTCATCTAGCGTTTTAAAACGAATCATTAAAAACACAATACCTTTTTGTTGATATGCATTTTTCATATGTTCGACTTGATGGTCATGAATATTATTTAAAGGAAAGGACGTCTTGTTTTTAGTTTCCTTTGCTTCAAAATCAATATAATAACCTTGATAAACGCCGTTGTAATCAGTTGTTGAAGGTGTACGAAAATAAGCTTCGTTAATCACAGCTTTACTCCGTTTAGGATAGTTGACATTAACTATTTGTACTGGCGTAGGCTTTTTGTGAATAACTGCAATGTCGCTTTTAAGATAAAACGCATTTGAATGTTCGATATCTTTTTCAAGTGACATACCACGTCCACCATACTCAATATTACTAAAGGCAGCGGTCTTTTTCCCTCCGTCTATAGCACTATTTTTACGATATGGTTTACCATTTGGATAATTCATAAATTTCACCACACAAGTTTGGTAGTAAAC
The DNA here is from genome assembly GCF_016893255.1 of Staphylococcus sp. GDB20D11A. Taxonomy (NCBI): domain Bacteria; kingdom Bacillati; phylum Bacillota; class Bacilli; order Caryophanales; family Staphylococcaceae; genus Staphylococcus; species Staphylococcus sp. GDB20D11A. The sequence continues at coordinate 45,340 of NZ_JAFEPJ010000002.1, read as the reverse complement.
GTTGTTTATTATACACAACATTATAGTGAAACACCAAACTTAAATTAGTATAAATGCGAAAGACACAATACACCAAAGCTTATTTTAACGTGATTTCAGCATTAACACAATAATATTATAATACATTTATCGTTAATGTTGGAATTTTACACACAATTTTAATTGATTGAAAAGTTTTGCTTATAAAAATGAATGCTCATTACAATATTTTTGAATTTTGTTATAAAAGTCAAATCATGCTCAGAAATTACTATTTTTGAGGCAAGTACAAGTATGTGTTGTTAATCAGCAGAGGTGTATTTGATTTAAATGATTTTATTAGATTAAAAGTATTTTCATCGTATAACAACATACACGATAAAATTTTGTATTTATATAGGAAGTTTTTAGATTTACTTGATTTAACAGATAACACATTTGAAAAAATAGTTAAATCAAATTATATAGAGTGTTAAAACATGACGAATACAGTATATTGTGATAAATTAAAAAATGTAGGAGGCGTCCTCATGAATAATGTAGTCGAATTACTAATTTATGAAGTTAACAACATGCAACAAAATTTTGAAAATGTGAAATCACAACAACAAGATCATGATTTTTACCAAACTGTAAAGCCATATACTGAACATATTGATAGCTTGCTCAATGAGATCAAATTACATCGTGAATTTATTATAGAAGTACCTTATATGAATTCAAGGAAATTTGAGCTACTGATTGCTAACATTGAACAACTTTCTGTCGAATGTCATTTTAAGCGAACAAGTCGAAAGTTATTTATTGAAAAGCTTAAAAGTGTTCAATATGATTTACAAAATATATTAGATGGCATAACTAAAGAGGGTACTTATGGTTAAAACAGTTTATGTAACAGGTTACAAATCATTCGAATTAAACATTTTTAAAGATGACGCACCTGAAGTACATTATTTAAAACAATTTATAAAACATAAAATTGAACAACTGTTGGATGAAGGATTAGAATGGGTGTTAATACAAGGGCAAATGGGTATAGAATTATGGACTGCAGAAGTTGTTATTGAATTACAACGAACATATGATTCGTTAAAGTTTGCTGTAATTACACCGTTCCAAGGACATACAGAAAAGTGGAATGAACATAATCAAAGTAAGTATGCTAACATAATTAAGCATGCAGATTATGTTGATAGTATTTTTCATACGTCGTATCAAGGTCCCTTTCAATTTAAACAAGCAGATCAATTTATGCTTGAACATTCGGATCAAACATTGCTCATTTATGATGAGGAACAAGAGGCGAGTCCTAAGTTCTTCAAGCAGATGTTAGTTGATTTTATGGATAAAACAAACTATACTTGTGATATTGTGACGTTCGATGAATTAACAGCATTCATCAATGACTTACAGTGGTCTGAAGATCAAAGTTTCTAATGAGGTGGAAAAAATGTCAGATGTTTCATTGAAATTATCAGCAAAAGATATTTATGAAAAAGATTTTGAAAAAACAATGGCTCGTGGCTATAGAAGAGAAGAAGTAGATGCATTTTTAGATGACATTATTGCTGATTATCAAAAAATGGCCGATATGAATAATGAAGTTGTAAAATTATCAGAAGAGAATCACAAACTTAAAAAAGAATTAGAAGAATTAAGACTACGTGTAGCAACATCTAGACCTCAGGACAATAAAAGTTTTTCTTCGAATAATACAACAACAAATACATCTTCAAATAATGTAGATATTTTAAAACGTATTTCAAACTTAGAAAAAGCTGTATTTGGTAAATAATTACTAAATACAAAAGTTTAACTGTCTTACTAATAATGACTATGTTATAATTTTAAAAGTGATATTTTGGGTAATCGCTATATTATATAGAGGAAAGTCCATGCTCACACAGTCTGAGATGATTGTAGTGTTCGTGCTTGATGAAACAATAAATCAAGGCATTAATTTGACGGCAATGAAATATCCTAAGTCTTTTGATATGGATAGAGTAATTTGAAAGTGCCACAGTGACGTAGCTTTTATAGAAATATAAAAGGTGGAACGCGGTAAACCCCTCGAGTGAGCAATCCAAATTTGGTAGGAGCACTTGTTTAACGGAATTCAACGTATAAACGAGACACACTTCGCGAAATGAAGTGGTGTAGACAGATGGTTATCACCTGAGTACCAGTGTGACTAGTGCACGTGATGAGTACGATGGAACAGAACATGGCTTATAGAAATATCACTACTAGTTTAGCTCTCCTAGATGATGGAGAGCTTTTTTCATGAAAAGAACACTTAAAATTAACGCCTTGTCTTGATATAATGACACTGCCTTGTTTTAAAATGATAAGCAAATGCGTTAATGTATCAGCGATTAAATTTGTTGGAAATGTATAAAAAAACACAAGCTAAGAATAAAATACCTGTATAAAAGGAGAATCATATATGTTTCAATTACTTGCAGTTTGTCCGATGGGATTAGAAGCTGTTGTTGCTAGGGAAATTCAAGAATTAGGCTATGAAACAAATGTTGAAAATGGCCGTATATTCTTTGAAGGAGACGCAAGTGCAATTGTAAAGGCGAATTTATGGTTGCGCACAGCAGACCGAATCAAAATTGTTGTTGGACGTTTTAACGCAACAACGTTTGACGAATTATTCGAACAAACCAAAGCACTCCCTTGGGAATCTATTATTGATAAAGAAGGTAACTTCCCAGTTCAAGGTAGAAGCGTTAAATCAACACTACATAGTGTGCCAGATTGTCAGGCGATAACTAAGAAAGCTATTGTTGAACGATTACGTCGCGCATATAATGAAAAAGGTTGGTTAAATGAATCAGGTGCGAAATACCCCGTTGAAGTTGCCATTTTAAAAGATAATGTATTATTGACTATAGACACATCAGGTTCTGGTTTGAACAGACGTGGATATAGATTAGCACAAGGTGAAGCACCAATTAAAGAAACGTTGGCAGCAAGTTTAATCCGTCTTGCAAACTGGAAAGGTGATACACCTTTAATTGATCCATTTTGCGGTTCGGGTACAATAGCTATAGAAGCTTGTTTAATTGCTCAAAATATCGCACCTGGTTTTAATCGCGAGTTCGTATCAGAGCAATGGAACATCATGCCAGCAAATATTTATGATGATTACCGTGATGAAGCGGATAAGATGGCTGATTATGATAAAGAAATCGAAGTATATGCTTCTGATATCGATCCTGAAATGGTAGAGATTGCTAAGCGTAACGCTGAAGAAGTTGGGTTGTCTGATATTATTAAATTTAGTGTAAAAGATGTCAATACATTAACAATTGATACAGAAGAACCGGTGGCGTTAATTGGAAATCCTCCATATGGTGAACGAATTGGTGATCGTGAAGAAGTAGAAGAAATGTACCGTTATATTGGTAAACTAATGAAACAACATCCATTTTTATCTACATACATTTTAACAAGTAATAAAGAATTTGAATATTTAGTAGATCGTAAAGCAACGAAGCGACGTAAGTTATTTAATGGATATATAGAATGTACTTATTATCAATACTGGGGTAAAAAGACAGAACGTAAAACTATTGAAAACTAAAATGTTTCTAATGCGTGACTAAAATTAGTAATAATTAAGTTCTCATGATAATAGGTATTTTTGAAAATGGAGGAGTCTATAAATGGGTAAAAAAATGGGTCTAGGTTTATCTATAGCATTGGTTGTTATTGGAATTGCCGTTGTATGTTTAATGATTTTTTCTAGTCAAAAAACGACTTATTTTGGTTATATGAATAGTAATACAAATGCAGAAAAAGTTGTCAGTGAAAAAGATGGATTAGTCAAACATAATATCAAAGTAGAACCATCAAATGATTTTAAACCGAAAAAAGGAGACTTTGTAAAATTAGTTTCTAAAGATGATGGGAAGACATTTTATAAACAAGAGATTGTTAAACATGATGACGTCCCACACGGTTTAATGATGAAAATTCACGACATGCATATGAATTAATAAAAAGCATCTATAACGTAATTTGGAAGAAGTAAAGTAATCTTCTTATACGTTTTAGATGCTTTTTTATCTGTCCGATTTATTATAGAACTCGTTTTAAGTAATTAGAGAGTCGAGAATCATTTTGTAAATTTCGTCAGTTCAAAACTTTAAGTGCATTATTGTTTAGCACGACGATCTTTAATATATAATATTAATTCAATTATAAATACTAGGATAAGTGATAATCCAAATAATGGCATTAATAGTCCTAATACAATTAAACATATAATGAGTGATATAGATGCTGGTTTTTTTACGCGATGTGGTACTTTTACTGCAGTATTTTTTGTACGCTTTATCCAAGAGACAAATCCCATACCAATGGCTACTAATAAAGCGATACATACAAATAAATTAATGATTTTGTTTAAAATACCGAATAAATGACCTTCGTGAAGCGGAATGCCCCATGTAAACCATTTAGCAATAATACCGTAGTCATCATATTTAATCGTACCTAGCTTTTTACCGCTATATTGGTCGAAATAAAGTGTTTGTTCCTTGTAAGGTGATACATCTAGCCCAGTAACACCTGAATTACTAGTATTAGATACAATAAAGGTACCATGTTTATCACTTGGATATACGATTGAAAAGGGCTTTTTAATACCAGATTTTTGCGCCTGTTCAACGACCTTATCAATAGATATTTGATAATCTAATTTGGTTTGAGGCATTGCTGCATTACCATGATGACTACTTGAACCTTTTTCGGATGAAGCTGGCTGTTTATTTTTACGTGTAGCCCAAGGTAATTCATTCAAATCTGATTTAGGTGGATTAATCGCTAATTCACCTTGACCAAGGTCACCGTTTGTGTCCATCATACCGGCAATTTTACTGCCCATAAAACCAGACCATGGCAATCCAGTTAAAACTAATACAAATACTGGAATTGCAATGATAATTCCAATCATTGCGTGCCACTTTTGCCAACGAAGTGCCTTACTTTTGTTAGAAATTAAATGCTTCTTAATGAGTAAATAAGTACCAGATAAAATCATGAATATCGTCCAACATGCGGTTAACTCGACTAAATAATTAATAATAGTATTTTCAGTAAACAAAGAACTATGTATACTTCGCATCACATTAGAATACGTATGTTTCGCATTTTGATCTGCAACAAATTGATTGTTATGATCTAGAAAGACGTAACGCTGATTTCCTGCCATATCACTCAGTGTAATTCGTTTGTTATATGGTTCATCAAGTATGCTAACTTTACTTACAAAGAATCCTTCATATTGTCGTTCAACTTGATGTACTGCATCATTCAATGTTTGATGCGTTTTGACATCACTGTCACCAAAAAACTCATTCTTATAAATATTATTTTCAACTTCTGGAAAGAACAAGTAACCAATGCCCGAAATGGTTAAAGTGATTAACAGTGGAGCAATAAATATTGCTGCATAGAAATGTAATCTTTGTAATGGATTAAATGTATTTTTCATATTTCCCTCCCAATTGGCTATTATACGGTGTCAATTCTGTGACGTGTGTGAACAAACTGTGACAATATTTTATTTTCTAGAAAAATTTAACGATGATTTGTGATTTTTAGAAAAATGAACTTTTAAGTTGGAATGTTTGAAGAAAATTGATTATTCGTATGTTTTATCAAGCAGCTATGATAAAATTTAAACATAATACAATGCGAGCCTTTTAACGATCTATGTTTAAATGGACATCGATATTGTATGAATTCGTTTTAACAAGCAAGCATTTCTATGTGAACGAACCAAAGGGGAAAGTAACATGATTAATAAAGAACAATTAGATCTTTTATATAAATTAAAAAAAGAAGTTGAAAAGTCGCGAAATGAAGCACTTTTACATACAATTAACCAAGTAATTAAGAAAGTATATTTGCAGCAATATACATGTTCGTTCGTTGGACATTTTTCTGCAGGTAAATCGACACTGATAAATTTATTAATTGAACAAGATATCTTACCAAGTTCACCTGTACCAACGACAAGTAATACTGCTATCGTGTCAGTTTCAGACAATCATGATATTATTGCTAATTTGCCGAATCAAACGTATGCCAAATTATCTAATTATGATGAAGTAAGGGAAATGAATCGCCAAAATGTCGACGTTGAATCTGTAGAAATTAATTTTCAATCAGCTAAATTTAAAAATGGGTTTACGTTGCAAGATACACCAGGTGTTGATTCAAATGTTGCATCACATCAGTCAATAACAGAACAATATATGTATACAAGTAATATGATATTTTATACGGTTGACTATAACCACGTTCAATCCGAACTTAACTTTAAGTTTATGAAGCATATAAATGATGTTGGAATACCTGTTGTGTTTATCATTAATCAAATTGACAAGCATCAAGACGATGAATTGTCATTCTCTACGTTTAAATCACGAGTTGAAAAATCAATTGCAGATTGGGGTATTAAATTAGAACGCACCTTTTATGTATCGAAATTTGATCACCCTGAAAATGAACTTGAAGTATTATCAAGTTATCTAATTTCATTAGATCAACATAGAGAGACAATAGAGGATTATACATCAAGAACGGTTGAATATATTACCGAAGCTCAGCTAGATTACATTCAGTCTGAAATTCAGGAAGTACTAGAAGATTTAGGTATCGAAGAAGCAGAGTTTGAACAAGCATTTTTAAATAGTCAACAACATCAAGCAATTAGTGAAGAGGCACAACTTTTAAATAATCCAGATGAATTAATGGCATTTTTAAAGAATAAGCGTAAAAATATTTTAGAAAATGCATACATTATGCCGCATAATATGAGAGAAATGTTACGAAGTTATTTGGAAAGTATGTCTCAAGACTTTAATGTTGGTGGACTTTTTAATAAAAAGAAGAAAAAGCTACAAATTCAACAACAGCGATTATTAACAGCGACAGATGCGTTACAAGAACATGTTAATCAACAAATTCGTCAACCAATGCGAGAAGATATGTCATTTGTTACGCGTTTTATCAATAAAAAAGAAGCTTCAGATAAAGTATTAAATCAGCATTATGACGTTAAGCCGGAAATGATTGAAGGTTTATATCAACCACAAACATCAATCAGCAATACTTATGTACTTACATTTTCAGACGAAGTGGTTAAAGCCATTAAGAAATATGTTGAACAACAATCAACACCGATTTTTAAAGAAATAATAGAAAATGTGCAGGCAGATGAATTACCAACAGAAGAAAGTGATGATTTAAAAGAATATCAACGTTATACAGAATTAAATGAGCTGCGTCAATCATTGACGACTAAGAATTATCGTCACTACTATATTCATTTAGATGAATCTCTAGATAAATTAGTAGATCGACAAGAGACAACATATCAAGTGGCTACTGATAATGCTCAAGATAATCGTGATAATCAGCAGCTAAATCAAAATACAGCTACAACAAATATGTCTATAGATATTCAAAAAGCACTTGATATAATTTCGGATGTGCCTTTGTTCAAGCGTACAAAGCAGGATATCCACGAAACATTAACACGTATAGATAATAAATTAATAAAAATAGGTGTATTTGGAACATTTAGTGCGGGTAAAAGTAGTTTGATAAATGCATTATTAGGCGAGCAGATTTTAGTCAGTTCTCCAAATCCTACTACAGCAGCTACTACAGAAATATCTTATGGAGATGAGAGTTATATAACGCTAAAATCACAATCGCAATTATTAGATGAAATTAATGCAGTAGTTGAATACCAAAATATGTCTTTTTCAACTATAGAAGACTTTATTAATTCAGATTTAGAAAAGTTAAAATCACATTTAAATAAAAATCAACTCGCTTTTGTTCATGCAGTTGAAAAACATTATAATTTGTATGTCAATATGTTGGAAAATGGAGAAAAACATGCCATTAATCAACAAGAATTGAAAAAGTGGAGTGCAGAAGATGAATACGCAACATTTGTAAAAACAGTACACATTGCATTAATGCATGATTGGTTAAAAGGTAAAATAATTGTTGATTCATTAGGGCTACACTCAAATAACCAAAGGCATACAAATGAAACCGAGCAAATTTTAACTTCTTCAGACTTAATATTGTATGTAAGTTATTTTAATCATTCATTTACTGATAATGACAAGGCGTTTATAGAACACATGAAAGATATGAACCAGTTGAACGAAAACCAAGCATTTAAAATGGTAATTAATGCTGCTGATTTAGCAGAAAGTCAAGATGATCTTGAAGCGGTTGAAACATATGTATCAGATGCATTAAGACAAGTACACTTACAATCAGACATTTTTGCTGTATCAAGTCGAAATGCATTGCAAGCTGAAGATAAGGGTATTGATCAATTAAAACAAAGCATACAACAATTTGTTGATGTTGAATCTAAATCAATTTTAGAACAACAAATGATTCATCAGCTTCAACAAATGGATCGTTCTTATGTAGAGATGATTACAGAATTTGAAACAAATAAAGCTGATATTTCACGTCGCCAACAAAGGTTAACAGTCTATAAAGATAAACAGCGTTTACAACATCAATTAATTGATGCGACGTTACAACATACAGACAACGAAGTTGAAGAACAAGTTTATCATTTAAATGCCCGTTTAAAACTACAACTACTTGACGATGTTAAATCAGTGTTTAATTCTCAAATGACGCAAAATAGTGATTTTAATGAAGAAAAGAAAGTGTCTACGAGAGTATACTTAGATCAAATTCATCAACGATTGTTTTTAGAGCAATCTTTAATTACAGAACGTATAAAAAAATACTTTAATAAGCAACTCACTGAGCAAATTGCACCAATCGTTCAACAATTAGCAAATTTACATGTCATTGTTAATCCTCAGTTTAACTTTGAATCAGCTAATATAGAGCAACCATTATTGCACATCGATTTCAACGATATGCTAAATGCATTGCCTAAACAATTAACAAAACGTAAAATTTTGAATCCAAATGGGCAAAGAGATATACATGAATCAATTTGTCAAAGTACGTTAAGATTATTACAACCACAAATGGGAATATTGAGGCAACAGCTTGAATTATATGTAAAGCAAATGGCTGTAGAAGCTGAATCGCAATTTGAAAGTTTTGAAGCTAATATTCAAACGCAAATAAACGATTTATTAGCATTTGATTTAGATACAACACTCATCAATCAATTGAAAGATAAACATCAACAACTGAAAACTATTTTATATTAAGAAAGAAGGAACGTTTTAAATGCCTAATAAAATATTACTTGTAGATGGTATGGCGCTATTATTTAGACATTTCTATGCTACAAGTCTTCATAAACAATTTATGTACAATTCACAAGGTGTACCTACAAATGGAATACAAGGATTTGTGCGTCATATCTTTTCGGCAATACATGAAATACGCCCTACACATGTAGCTGTATGTTGGGATATGGGACAATCAACTTTTAGAAATGATATGTTTGATGGTTATAAGCAAAATCGTTCTGCACCACCAGAAGAATTGATACCACAATTTGATTATGTTAAAGAAATTTCAGAGCAATTTGGCTTTGTAAATATTGGCGTTAAAAACTATGAAGCGGATGATGTTATAGGTACATTAGCACAACAATATTCAACTGATAACGATGTCTATATAATTACGGGCGACAAAGATTTACTGCAATGTATTAATGACAATGTTGAAGTTTGGCTAATTAAAAAAGGTTTTAACATTTATAATAGATATACATTACATCGTTTTAACGAAGAATATGCCCTTGAACCACAACAACTAATCGATATTAAAGCGTTTATGGGTGATACAGCAGATGGATATGCAGGTGTTAAAGGAATTGGTGAGAAAACGGCTATTAAGTTAATTCAGCAATATCAAAGCGTTGAAAATGTGGTTGAAAACATTGATGCATTATCAGCTGGGCAACGTAATAAGATTAATGACAATTTAGATGAACTATATTTATCGAAGCGACTGGCTGAAATTCACACACAAGTACCAATTGATAGTGATGCACTTTTTGAGAAAATGTCATTTGCAACAACGCTTAATCATATTTTATCAATTTGTAACGAACATGAATTACATGTTTCAGGAAAATATATTTCATCCCATTTTTAAAGAGTATAAGATTTTATGAAAAATTAAACCAATTAAGTATAAAAAGACTATTTCTATCGATACAAGGTAGAAATAGTCTTTTTGCGTATTTGGATATGTCAAAGAGAATAAATAAGCCGAATTTTGATTGATACATATTTGATTAATCAATAGAGTTTAAAGAATTATATTTCATCCAAATAAATTACCATACACTACAAAATAGTACAGTTACAACTTTATTCATTAAAAAAATGGATTTGATTAATTAGTTTTTGAGTCAATGTATTAATACAACTATAAATCAAATGGAGTATAAGAAATAAATATAGTGGTATAATTGCACATAATATTTAAGAATAAGAATAATATATTAAATATTTATTAACAAATTATAGATAAAATATGAATAATTAATTAATGGTATTTACATATTCATAACCAAAGGATAAAATAATTGTGAAATTATTCACAAACGAAAGAGGAGTGTTGCAAATGTTAGTTGCAGTAGTCAAAGAATTAAAACAAGGTGAAGGACGTGTAGCTTGCACACCCGAAAATGTGCGTAAGTTAACGGCTGCAGGACATAAAGTAATTGTTGAAAAAAATGCTGGCATTGGTTCAGGATTTTCTAACGATATGTATGAAAAAGAAGGCGCTAAGATCGTAACTCACGAACAAGCATGGGAAGCAGATCTTGTTATCAAAGTAAAAGAACCTCATGAAAGCGAATATCAATATTTCAAAAAGAATCAAATCATCTGGGGATTTTTACATTTAGCATCTTCAAAAGAAATAGTAGAAAAAATGCAAGAAGTTGGTGTTACTGCGATTAGTGGTGAAACCATTATAAAAAATGGAAAAGCAGAATTATTAGCGCCAATGAGTGCTATAGCGGGTCAACGCTCAGCAATTATGGGAGCTTACTACTCTGAAGCACAACATGGTGGTCAAGGTACTTTAGTGACTGGTGTACATGAAAATGTGGATATACCTGGTAGTACATATGTGATTTTCGGTGGTGGCGTAGCAGCAACAAATGCAGCAAATGTTGCCTTGGGACTAAATGCTAAAGTAATCATTATCGAGTTAAACGATGATCGCATTAAATATCTTGAAGATATGTATGCAGAAAAAGATGTCACAGTAGTCAAATCAACACCAGAAAATTTAGCAGAACAAATTAAAAAAGCAGATGTATTTATTTCTACAATTTTAATTCCTGGTGCGAAACCGCCAAAATTGGTTACTCGTGAGATGGTTAAATCAATGAAAAAAGGTTCAGTATTAATCGATATAGCTATTGACCAAGGTGGAACTATTGAAACAATTAGACCAACTACAATTTCTGATCCGGTGTATGAAGAAGAAGGTGTGATTCATTATGGTGTACCAAATCAACCAGGAGCAGTCCCAAGAACTTCAACAATGGCATTAGCACAAGGAAATATTGATTATATATTAGAAATTTGTGACAAAGGCTTAGAACAAGCAATTAAAGATAATGAAGCATTAAGTACTGGTGTAAACATTTACCAAGGACAAGTGACAAATCAAGGATTAGCTACATCACATGACCTAGATTATAAAGAAATATTAAATGTTATCGAATAGATAGTAATTTAAATGAAATTGAGTGAAATGAATATTTTAAATATAGCATTATAGTTTGGACTAAAAATTTACAAAACGGAAGGATGTAATTATTATGACAACCAACACAGTTACATTACAAACAGCACATATTGTAAGTTTAGGAGATATCGAAGAAGCTAAAGCAAGCATTAAACCATTTATTCGTCGAACACCTCTAATTAAATCAATGTATTTAAGCCAAAGTATAACTAAAGGGAATGTATTTCTAAAATTAGAAAATATGCAATTCACAGGATCTTTTAAATTTAGAGGCGCTAGCAATAAAATTAATCACTTAACAGATGAACAAAAAGAAAAAGGCATTATCGCAGCATCTGCTGGGAACCATGCACAAGGTGTTGCTTTAACAGCTAAATTATTAGGCATTGATGCAACTATCGTAATGCCTGAAACAGCACCACAAGCGAAACAACAAGCAACAAAAGGCTATGGGGCAAAGGTTATTTTAAAAGGTAAAAACTTTAACGAAACTAGACTTTATATGGAAGAATTAGCGAAAGAAAATGGCATGACAATCGTCCATCCATATGACGACAAGTTTGTAATGGCAGGCCAAGGAACAATTGGTTTAGAAATTTTAGATGATATTTGGAATGTGAATACAGTCATCGTACCAGTTGGCGGTGGAGGATTAATTGCAGGTATTGCCACCGCATTAAAATCATTTAACCCTTCAATTCATATTATCGGTGTTCAATCTGAGAATGTTCATGGTATGGCTGAGTCTTTCTATAAGAGAGATTTAACTGAACATCGAGTGGATAGCACAATAGCAGATGGTTGTGATGTAAAAGTTCCTGGTGAACAAACATATGAAGTAGTTAAACATTTAGTAGATGAGTTTATTCTTGTTACTGAAGAAGAGATTGAACATGCTATGAAAGATTTAATGCAGCGTGCCAAAATTATTACTGAAGGTGCAGGGGCATTACCAACAGCTGCAATTTTAAGTGGAAAAATAAACAATAAATGGCTTGAAGATAAAAATGTTGTTGCTTTAGTTTCAGGCGGGAATGTTGACTTAACTAGAGTTTCAGGTGTCATTGAACATGGACTGAATATTGCAGATACAAGCAAGGGTGTGGTAGGTTAAAACATTTAATCTTAAAAATGAGGTGTAATTATGTCAAATGGTAAAGAATTACAAAAAAATATAGGTTTCTTCTCAGCGTTTGCTATTGTTATGGGAACAGTTATTGGTTCAGGAGTATTCTTTAAAATATCAAACGTAACAGAAGTAACAGGAACAGCAGGAATGGCCTTGTTTGTATGGTTCCTAGGCGGCATCATTACCATTTGTGCGGGGTTAACAGCAGCAGAACTTGTTGCTGCAATCCCTGAAACAGGTGGCTTAACGAAGTATATAGAATATACATACGGTGATTTCTGGGGCTTCCTATCAGGTTGGGCGCAATCATTTATTTATTTTCCAGCTAACGTAGCAGCATTGTCTATTGTATTTGCGACACAGTTAATTAATTTATTCCATTTATCTATAGGTTCGTTAATACCAATAGCAATCGCATCTGCGTTATCTATTGTGTTGATAAATTTCCTAGGTTCAAAAGCAGGCGGAATTTTACAATCAGTTACATTAGTAATTAAACTGATTCCAATCATCGTTATCGTAATTTTTGGTATTTTTCAATCTGGAGATATCACTTTTTCATTAATTCCAACTACAGGTAATTCAGGAAATGGTTTCTTTACAGCAATTGGTAGTGGTTTATTAGCAACTATGTTTGCATATGATGGTTGGATTCATGTAGGAAATGTTGCGGGGGAACTTAAAAATCCTAAACGCGATTTACCTTTAGCGATTTCAGTTGGTATCGGTTGTATTATGGCTGTGTATTTATTAATTAACGCTACATTCTTATTAACGTTGCCAATAGAACTACTTGCTGGTAATTTAAATGCAGCTTCAGATACATCAAAAATATTATTTGGTGAAAATGGCGGTAAGATTATTACAATCGGTATATTAATTTCTGTTTATGGTACGATCAATGGCTATACTATGACTGGTATGCGCGTACCATATGCAATGGCTGAAAGAAAATTATTGCCATTTAGCCACTTATTCGCAAAATTAACAAAATCTGGCGCACCATGGTTTGGCGCAATTATACAACTTATAATCGCTATCATCATGATGTCAATGGGAGCATTTGATACGATTACAAATATGTTAATCTTCGTAATTTGGTTGTTCTATTGTATGTCATTTGTAGCGGTAATTATTTTAAGAAAACGCGAACCAAATATGGAGCGACCATATAAAGTACCGTTATATCCAATCATACCTTTAATTGCTATTTTGGCAGGATCATTTGTATTAATTAATACACTGTTTACACAATTTATATTAGCAATCATTGGCATTCTAATAACAGCACTTGGTATACCAGTTTATTACTATAAGAAGAAACAAAAAGCAGCATAAGGTAAGATAACTAGCATTGAGAATAAATGGATGGACTACTAATAAATTTAAAGTTTTACACATTAAAATCAAAAACCATTCAATTATTCTATGGAACAGACAAATTTCTGTTATGGAATTTGTCTGTTTTCAAAAGTATAGGGAGGCAAATAGAGATGGAAAAGCCGTCAAGAGAGGCATTTGAAGGCAATAATAAGTTGTTAATTGGGATTGTTTTAAGTGTAATAACGTTTTGGCTATTTGCACAATCATTGGTTAATGTTGTACCAATACTTGAAGATAGTTTCAATACAGATATTGGAACGGTTAATATCGCCGTTAGTATAACTGCTTTATTTTCAGGAATGTTTGTAGTAGGAGCAGGTGGTCTTGCTGATAAATATGGCAGAATTAAACTCACGAACATTGGTATTATCTTAAATATATTGGGTTCATTATTAATCATTATTTCAAATATTCCTTTATTACTTATTATAGGAAGATTAATTCAAGGACTTTCAGCAGCATGTATTATGCCTGCAACTTTGTCTATTATTAAGTCATATTACATTGGGAAAGATAGACAACGCGCTTTAAGTTATTGGTCAATTGGCTCATGGGGCGGCTCTGGTGTTTGTTCATTTTTTGGAGGTGCAGTTGCAACGCTTTTAGGTTGGCGTTGGATTTTCATCCTATCAATTATAATTTCATTAATTGCGCTGTTTCTTATTAAAGGCACACCTGAAACTAAATCTAAATCGATTTCTCTAAATAAATTTGACATTAAAGGTCTGGTTCTTTTAGTCATTATGCTCCTCAGTTTAAATATTTTAATTACTAAAGGATCAGAATTAGGTGTAACCTCACTTCTTTTTATCACATTATTAGCAATTGCAATTGGAACTTTTAGTTTATTTATAGTTCTTGAAAAGCGTGCTACAAATCCTTTAATCGATTTTAAATTATTTAAAAATAAAGCTTACACAGGTGCAACAGCTTCAAACTTTTTGTTAAATGGTGTTGCTGGAACATTAATAGTAGCCAACACATTTGTTCAAAGAGGTTTAGGATATTCCTCATTGCAAGCAGGAAGTTTATCAATCACTTATTTAGTAATGGTACTAATTATGATTCGTGTTGGTGAAAAGTTACTTCAAACACTCGGATGCAAGAAACCAATGTTAATTGGAACAGGAGTTCTTATTGTCGGAGAATGTCTCATTTCATTAACTTTCTTGCCAGAAATATTGTATGTCATTTGTTGTATTATAGGTTATTTATTCTTTGGTTTAGGACTAGGGATATATGCTACACCATCAACAGATACAGCAATTGCAAATGCACCGTTAGAAAAAGTAGGCGTTGCTGCAGGTATCTATAAAATGGCTTCTGCATTAGGTGGAGCATTTGGCGTCGCATTGAGTGGTGCAGTTTATGCAATCGTATCAAATATGACAAACATTTATACAGGTGCAATGATTGCATTATGGTTAAACGCAGGAATGGCAATTTTATCATTCGTTATCATTTTGTTACTTGTGCCTAAACAAAACGACACTCAATTATGATAATTGAGAATTAAATTGAAATCATACAAGTCGCTACAATATTAAACAAAAATATAAACCGATTCTTATGTGTCATTATTTTAAATGAACATAGGGGTTGGTTTTTTATTACTCTTTTACGCTACTTTATTTATAATTATTATAAATTGTCACAAATTCAATTTACCTTACAATATATTTTTTGTTATTATATTCTGGATCATAAATAAATTGTTCAACACATAGTTGTAATGTGTTTCAATACTTTTTGGATAGATTGCGAAATTGTATTGAATCGTCATCGTTTTAAATTTTTAAATGAGAATGGAATGAGCATTACAATACACAAGCAATCAAAAGTAAATACATTCACAACACAACAGAGACATAACAACAAGATAAGGAGTGAACAATAGCTGTGAATTATCGTGATAAAATTCAAAAGTTTAGTATTCGTAAATATACAGTTGGTACATTTTCAACTGTCATTGCGACATTGGTATTTTTAGGATTCAATACATCACAAGCACATGCTGCTGAAACAAATCAACCAGCAAGCGTGGTTAAACAGAAACAACAAAGTAATAATGAACAGACTGAGAATCGAGAATCTCAAGCACAAAATTCTCAAAATTCACAAAATGGTCAATCATTATCTGCTACTCGTGAAAATGAGCAACCAAATATTAGTCAAGCTAATTTAGTAGATCAAAAAGTAGCGCAATCATCTACTACTAATGATGAACAACCAGCATCTCAAAATGTAAATACAAAGAAAGATTCGGCAACGGCTGCGACAACACAACCAGATAAAGAAAAAAGTAAGCATAAACAAAACGAAAGTCAATCTGCTAATAAAAATGGAAACGACAATAGAGCGGCTCATGTAGAAAATCATGAAGCAAATGTAGTAACAGCTTCAGATTCATCTGATAATGGTAACGTACAACATGACCGAAATGAATTACAAGCATTTTTTGATGCAAATTATCATGATTATCGCTTTATTGACCGTGAAAATGCAGATTCTGGCACATTTAACTATGTAAAAGGCATTTTTGATAAGATTAATACGTTATTAGGCAGTAATGATCCAATAAACAATAAAGACTTGCAACTTGCATACAAAGAATTGGAACAAGCTGTTGCCTTAATTCGTACAATGCCTCAAAGACAACAGACTAGCCGACGTTCAAGTAGAATTCAAACGCGTTCTATTGAGTCTAGAGCTGCAGAGCCTAGATCAGTATCAAGTTATCAAAATGCAGACTCTTCATACTATGTTGAAAATGCTAATGACGGTTCGGGTTATCCTGTTGGTACATATATCAACGCTTCAAATAAGGGGGCACCATATTATCTTCCTACAGCTCCATGGAATACGTTAAAAGCATCAGCCGCTAAAGAAATTGTTCTTATGACAGCGAAACAAACTGGTGACGGTTATCAATGGGTAATTAAATTTAACAAAGGTCATGCACCGCATGATAATATGATATTTTGGTTTGCATTACCGTCAGATCAAGTACCAGTTGGACGCACTGACTTTGTTACCGTGAATGCAGATGGTACAAATGTACAATGGAGTAATGGTGCAGGGGCAGGTGCGTATAAGCCTCTTCCAGAAATGTGGCCTTATGGTGTAAATGATTCTCGTTCGCGAGACTTTAAAATTAGAAATAGAAGCGGACAAGTCATTTATGATTGGGCAGATGTTCATGTAAATACTTTGAGAGACTTAGCGCGTGCAGGAGATTATTTTAGTGAAGCAAATGCACCAGCTGCAACTAAAGCATTAGGGGAACAAACATTTAAATATATTAATGGTGAAAGACCGACAGAATCGCCTGGTGCATCAAAAGTTTATACTTTTATTGGTGCTGGTGATGCAAGTTATACTATTTCGTTTAGAACGCAAGGTCCAACGACAAATAAATTGTATTATGCAGCTGGTGGGCGAGCTTTAGAGTACAATCAATTATTTATGTACAGCCAATTATACGTTGAATCAACACAAGACTACCAACAACGTCTAAATGGTTTTAGACAAGTAATTAATCGTACTTATCGCATTGGTACAACTAAACGTGTAGAAGTGAGTCAAGGAAATGTACAAACGAAAAAGGTATTAGAAAGTACAAACCTAAATATAGATGATTTTGTTGATGATCCTTTAAGTTATGTTAAGACGCCGAGTAATAAAGTGTTAGGTTTTTACCCGAGTAATGCAAACACAAATGGCTTTAGACCTGGTGGAACCAACCCATTAAATGAATATCAATTAAGTCAATTATTCACTGATGATAAATTACAACAGGCAGCTAGAACTGGAACGCCGATACGACTAATGATTGGATTTGACTATCCAGATGGTCATGGAAATAGTGAAACGTTAGTTCCTGTTAACTTAACGGTATTACCTGAAATCCAACATAATATTAAATTCTTTAAAAATGACGATACTCAAAATATTGCTGATAAGCCGTTTTCAAAACAAGCTGGGCATCCAGTTTTTTATGTATACGCAGGTAATCAAGGGAATGCTTCCGTGAATTTAGGTGGTAGCGTAACATCTATTCAACCATTACGTATTAATTTAACAAGTAATGAGAATTTTACAGATAAAGATTGGCAAATTACTGGTATTCCGCGTACATTACACATTGAAAATTCGACAAATAGACCTAATAATGCCAGAGAACGCAATATTGAACTTGTTGGTAACTTATTACCAGGGGATTACTTTGGCACGATACGTTTTGGACGTAAAGAACAATTATTCGAAATTCGTGTTAAACCACATACACCAAGAATTACAACGACAGCAGAGGAATTAAGAGGTACAGCATTACAAAAAGTACCGGTAACAATTTCAGGAATTCCATTGGATCCATCGGCATTAGTTTATTTAGTTACACCTACGTCTCAAACAACGAGTGGAGGTAGTGAAGCAGATCAAATACCATCAGGCTATACAAAACTGGCGACTGGTACACCTGATGGTGTGCATACAACAATAACTATTCGACCGCAAGATTATGTAGTATTTATACCTCCAGTAGGTAAAGAAGTTAGAGCGGTAGTTTTTTACAATAATGTGGTTGCCTCTAATATGAGTAATGCTGTTACTATTTTGCCAGATGACATTCCACCAACAATTAATAATCCTGTTGGAATAAATGCCAAATACTATCGAGGCGACGAAGTCAACTTTACAATGGGTGTCTCTGATAGACATACAGGAATAAAAAATACAACAATTACTACTTTGCCGAATGGTTGGACATCAAATTTAACAAAAGCGGATAAGAATAATGGCTCATTATCAATTACAGGTAGAGTGAGTATGAATCAGGCATTTAACAGTGATATTACATTTAAAATGTCAGCGACAGATAATGCCAATAATACGACAAATGATAGTCAATCTAAACATGTGTCAATTCATGTAGGTAAAATTAGTGAAGATGCTCATCCGATTGTATTAGGAAATACTGAGAAAGTTGTAGTAGTCAATCCGACGGCCGTATCTAATGATGAAAAGCAAAGCATAATTACTGCCTTTATGAATAAAAACCAAAATATAAGAGGATATTTAGCTTCAACTAATCCAGTAACTGTCGATAATAATGGTAATGTTACATTACATTACCGTGATGGCTCATCAACAACGCTTGATGCTACAAATGTGATGACATACGAACCAGTTGTGAAACCTGAATATCAAACTGCCAATGCTGCTAAAACAGCAACGGTAACGATTGCTAAAGGACAATCATTTAGTATTGGTGATATTAAACAATATTTTACTTTAAGTAATGGACAAGCTATTCCAAGTGGAACATTTACAAATATTACATCTGATAGAACTATTCCAACTGCACAAGAAGTTAGTCAAATGAATGCAGGTACGCAGTTATATCATTTAGTTGCTTCAAATGCATATCATAAAGACACTGAAGATTTCTATATTAGTTTAAAAATCGTTGATGTGAAACAACCTGAAGGCGATCAACGTGTGTATCGTACGTCAACATATGATTTAACTACTGATGAAATCTCAAAAGTAAAACAAGCTTTTATTAATGCAAATAGAGATGTAATTACTCTTGCCGAAGGTGATATTTCAGTTACAAATACACCTAATGGTGCTAATGTAACTACTATTACAGTAAATATTAATAAAGGTCGATTAACGAAATCATTCGCGTCTAACCTAGCTAATATGAATTTCTTGCGTTGGGTTAATTTCCCACAAGATTATACAGTGACATGGACGAATGCAAAAATTGCAAACAGACCAACAGATGGTGGTTTATCATGGTCCGATGACCATAAATCTTTAATTTATCGTTATGATGCTACATTAGGCACACAAATTACAACTAATGATATTTTAACGATGCTAAAAGCGACTACTACAGTGCCTGGTTTGCGTAATAATATTACTGGTAATGAAAAAGCACAAGCAGGTGGAAGACCAAACTATAGAACAACTGGTTATTCACAAGCAAATGCATCATCTGATGGCCAAAGACAATATACGTTGAATGGTCAAGTGATTCAAATATTAGACATCATCAACCCTTCAAACGGTTATGGTGGGCAACCTGTTACAAATTCAAATACTCGTGCAAACCATAGTAACGCAACTGTTGTTAACGTAAACGAACCGGCAGCTAATGGTGCTGGCGCATTTACAATTGACCACGTTGTAAAAAGTAATTCTACACATAATGTAAGTGATGCAGTTTATAAAGCACAGTTATACTTAACGCCATATGGGCCAAAACAATATGTTGAACATTTAAATCAAAATACGGGAAATACTACTGATGCTATTAACATTTATTTTGTACCAAGTGATTTAGTGAATCCAACAATTTCAGTAGGTAATTACACTAATCATCAAGTGTTCTCAGGTGAAACATTTACAAACACTATTACAGCGAATGATAACTTTGGTGTGCAATCGGTAACTGTACCAACTACATCACAAATTACAGGTACTGTTGATAATAACCATCAACATGTTTCAGCAACAGCACCAAATGTGACATCAGCAACTAGTAAGACAATCAATTTATTAGCAACTGATACAAGTGGTAATACAGCTACAACTTCATTCAATGTAACAGTGAAACCTTTGCGTGATAAATATCGAGTTGGTACTTCATCAACGGCTGCTAATCCTGTGAGAATTGCCAATATTTCGAATAATGCGACAGTATCACAAGCTGATCAAACAGCAATTATTAATTCATTGATGTTTACAAGTAATGCACCTAATAGAAACTATGCAACAGCAAGCGCAAATGAAATCACTAGTAAAACAGTTAGTAATGTCAGTCGTACTGGAAATAATGCCAATGTCACAGTAACTGTTACTTATCAAGATGGAACAACATCAACAGTGACTGTACCTGTAAAGCATGTCATTCCAGAAATCGTTGCACATTCGCATTACACTGTACAAGGCCAAGACTTCCCAGCAGGTAATGGTTCTAGTGCAGCAGATTACTTTAAATTATCTAATGGTAGTGCCATTCCAGATGCAACTATTACATGGGTAAGTGGACAAGCGCCAAATAAAGATAATACGCGTATTGGTGAAGATATTAATGTAACAGCAAATATCTTAATTGATGGCGAAACAACGCCGATTACGAAAACAGCAACATATAAAGTAGTAAGAACTGTACCGAAACATGTCTTTGAAACAGCCAGAGGTGTGTTATACCCAGGTGTTTCAGATATGTATGATGCGAAACAATATGTTAAGCCAGTAAATAATTCTTGGTCGACAAATGCGCAACATATGAATTTCCAATTTGTTGGAACATATGGTCCTAACAAAGATGTTGTAGGAATATCTACTCGTCTTATTAGAGTGACATATGATAATAGACAAACAGAAGATTTAACTATTTTATCTAAAGTTAAGCCGGATCCACCGAGAATTGACGCAAATTCTGTGACATACAAAGCGGGTCTTACAAACCAAGAAATTAAAGTTAATAACGTATTAAATAACTCGTCAGTAAAATTATTTAAAGCAGATAATACACCATTAAATGTCACAAATATTACTCATGGTAGTGGTTTTAGTTCGGTTGTGACAGTAAGTGACGCGTTACCAAATGGCGGAATTAAAGCAAAATCTTCAATTTCAATGAACAATGTGACGTATACGACGCAAGACGAACATGGTCAAGTTGTTACAGTAACAAGAAATGAATCTGTTGATTCAAATGACAGTGCAACAGTAACAGTGACACCACAATTACAAGCAACTACTGAAGGCGCTGTATTTATTAAAGGTGGCGACGGTTTTGATTTCGGACACGTAGAAAGATTTATTCAAAACCCACCACATGGAGCAACGGTTGCATGGCATGATAATCCAGATACATGGAAGAATACAGTCGGCAACACTCATAAAACTGCGGTTGTAACATTACCTAGTGGTCAAGGTACGCGTAATGTTGAAGTTCCAGTAAAAGTTTATCCAGTTGCTAATGCTAAGGCGCCATCATGTGATGTGAAAGGTCAAAATTTGACTAATGGAACAGATGCGATGAACTACATTACATTTGATCCAAATACAAACACAAATGGTATCACTGCAGCATGGGCAAATAGACAACAACCTAATAACCAACAAGCAGGCGTGCAACATTTAAATGTCGATGTCACATATCCAGGTATTTCAGCTGCAAAACGTGTACCTGTTACTGTTAATGTATATCAATTTGAATTCCCTCAAACTACTTATACAACAACAGTTGGTGGCACTTTAGCAAGTGGTACGCAAGCATCAGGATATGCACATATGCAAAACGCTAATGGTTTACCAACAGATGGATTTACGTATAAATGGAATAATGCAGCAACGGGTACAAACGATGCAAACTGGGCAGCAATGAATAAACCGAATGCGGCTAAAGTCGTTAATGCAAAATATGATGTCATCTATAATGGACATACATTTGCAACATCTCTGCCAGCGAAGTTTGTAGTAAAAAATGTCCAACCAGCGAAACCAATTGTTACTGAATCGGCAGCAGGTGCAATTACGATCGCACCTGGAGCAAACCAAACAGTGAATACACATGCCGGTAACGTAACGACATACGCTGATAAATTAGTTATTAAACGTAACGGTAATGTTGTGACGACATTTACTCGTCATAATAATACGAGTCCATGGGTGAAAGAAGCATCTGCAGCAACTGTAGCAGGTATTGCTGGAACTAATAATGGTATTACTGTTGCAGCTGGTACTTTCAATCCTGCTGATACAATTCAAGTTGTTGCAACACAAGGTAGTGGTGAAACAATCAGTGACGAACAACGTAGTGATGATTTCACAGTTGTCGCACCTCAACCGAACCAAGCGACTACTAAGATTTGGCAAAATGGTCATATTGATATCACGCCTAATAACCCATCAGGGCATTTAATTAATCCAACTCAAGCAATGGATATTGCTTATACTGAAAAAATGGGTAATGGTGCAGAACATAGTAAGACAATTAATGTTGTTCGTGGTCAAAATAATCAATGGACAATCGCCAATAAGCCTGACTATGTAACGTTAGATCCACAAACTGGTAAAGTGACATTCAATGCCAATACTATCAAGCCAAATTCAGTAATTACCATTACACCGAAAGCAGGTACAGGTCACTCAGCAAGTAGTAATCCAAGTACATTAACTGCACCGGCAACTCATACTGTCAACACAACTGAAATTGTAAAAGATTATGGTTCTAATGTAACAGCAGCTGAAATTAACAATGCAGTTCAAGTTGCTAGTAAACGTACTGCAACGATTAAAAATGGCACAGCAATGCCTACTAATTTAGCTGGTGGTAGCACAACGATGATTCCTGTGACAGTAACTTACAATGATGGCAGTAGTGAAGAAGTACAAGAGTCCATTTTCACAAAAGCGGATAAACGTGAGTTAATCACAGCTAAAAATCATTTAGATGATCCAGTGAGTACAGATGGTAAAAAGCCAGGTACAATTACGCAGTACAATAATGCAATTCATAATGCGCAACAACAAATCAATACTGCGAAAACAGAAGCGCAACAAGTTATTAATAATGATCGTGCAACACCGCAACAAGTGAACGCAGCATTATCTAAAGTTCAAGCTGCACAAACTAAGATAAATGAAGCTAAAGCATTACTTCAAAATAAAGAAGATAATAGCCAATTAGTAACATCTAAAAATAACTTACAAAGTTCTGTGAACCAAGTTCCATCAACTGCTGGTATGACGCAACAAAGTATTGATAACTATAACGCGAAGAAGCGTGAAGCAGAAACTGAAATAACTGCAGCACAACGTGTTATAGACAATGGAGATGCAACTGCACAACAAATTTCAGATGAAAAACATCGTGTCGATAACGCATTAACAGCATTAAACCAAGCGAAACATGATTTAACTGCAGATACACATGCCTTAGAGCAAGCAGTGCAACAATTGAATCGCACAGGTACAACGACTGGTAAGAAACCAGCAAGTATTACTGCGTATAATAATTCGATTCGTGCACTTCAAAGTGACTTAACAAGTGCTAAAAATAGTGCCAATGCTATCATTCAGAAGCCAATAAGAACAGTGCAAGAGGTACAATCTGCATTAACAAATGTAAATCGTGTAAATGAGCGATTAACGCAAGCTATTAATCAATTAGTACCTTTAGCTGATAATAGTGCTTTAAGAACAGCTAAGACGAAACTTGATGAAGAAATCAATAAATCAGTAACTACTGATGGTATGACACAATCATCAATCCAAGCATATGAAAATGCTAAACGTGCGGGTCAAACAGAATCAACAAATGCACAAAATGTTATTAACAATGGTGATGCGACAGATCAACAAATTGCCGCAGAAAAAGCTAAAGTAGAAGAAAAATATAATAGCTTAAAACAAGCAATTGCTGGATTAACACCAGACTTGGCACCATTACAAGCTGCGAAAACTCAGTTGCAAAATGATATTGATCAGCCAACGAGTACGACTGGTATGACAAGCGCATCTGTTGCTACATTTAATGAAAAACTTTCAGCAGCTAGAACTAAAATTCAAGAAATTGATCGCGTACTGGCATCTCATCCAAATGTTGCAACGATTCGTCAAAACGTGACAGCAGCGAATGCTGCTAAGACAGCACTGGATCAAGCACGTAATGGCTTAACAGTCGATAAAGCGCCTTTAGAAAATGCGAAAAATCAACTACAACATAGTATTGACACGCAAACAAGTACAACTGGTATGACACAAGACTCTGTAAATGCTTATAATGCGAAGTTAACGGCTGCACGTAATAAGGTTCAACAAATCAATCAAGTATTAGCAGGTTCACCTACAGTAGATCAAATTAATACAAATACGACTGCAGCAAATCAAGCGAAATCTGATTTGGATCATGCACGTCAAGCTTTAACACCAGATAAAGCGCCGCTTCAAAATGCGAAAACGCAATTAGAACAAAGCATTAATCAACCAACGGATACAACAGGTATGACGACCGCTTCGTTAAATGCGTACAACCAAAAATTACAAGCAGCGCGTCAAAAGTTAACTGAAATTAATCAAGTGTTGAATGGCAATCCAACGGTCCAAAATATCAATGATAAAGTTAATGAAGCAAACCAAGCTAAGGATCAATTAAATACAGCACGTCAAGGTTTAACTTTAGATAGACAGCCAGCGTTAACAACATTACATGGTGCATCTAACTTAAACCAATCACAACAAAATAATTTCACGCAACAAATTAATGCTGCTCAAAATCATGCTGCGCTTGAAACAATTAAGTCTAACATTACAGCTTTAAATAATGCGATGACTAAGTTAAAAGAAAGCGTTGCTGATAATAATACAATTAAATCAGGTCAAAATTACACTGACGCAACACCAGCTAATAAACAAGCGTATGATAATGCAGTTAATGCGGCTAAAGGTGTCATTGGAGAAACGAATAATCCAACGATGGATGTTAACACAGTGAACCAAAAAGCAGCATCTGTGAAATCGACGAAAGATGCTTTAGATGGTCAACAAAACTTACAACGTGCGAAAACAGAAGCAACAAATGCGATTACGCATGCAAGTGATTTAAACCAAGCTCAAAAGAATGCATTAACACAACAAGTAAATAGTGCACAAAATGTACAAGCAGTAAATGATATTAAACAAACGACTCAAAGCTTAAATACTGCTATGACAGGTTTAAAACGTGGCGTTGCTAATCATAACCAAGTCGTACAAAGTGATAATTATGTCAACGCAGATACTAATAAGAAAAATGATTACAACAATGCATACAACCATGCGAATGACATTATTAATGGTAATGCACAACATCCAGTTATAACACCAAGTGATGTTAACAATGCTTTATCAAATGTCACAAGTAAAGAACATGCTTTGAATGGTGAAGCTAAGCTAAATGCTGCGAAGCAAGAAGCGAACACTGCATTAGGTCAATTAAATAATTTGAATAATGCACAACGTCAAAACTTACAATCGCAAATTAATGGTGCGCATCAAATCGAGACAGTTAATGCGATTAAGCAAAATGCAACTAACTTAAATAGTGCAATGGGTAATTTAAAACATGCTGTTGCAGATAAAGATCAAGTCAAACGTACAGAAGATTATGCGGATGCAGATACCGCTAAACAAAATGCATATAACAGTGCAGTTTCAAGTGCTGAAACAATCATTAATCAAACAGCTAATCCAACGATGTCTGTTGATGATGTTAATCGTGCAACTTCAGCTGTTACTACTAATAAAAATGCATTAAATGGTGATGAAAAATTAGCACAATCTAAAACAGATGCTGCAAGAGCAATTGATGCATTACCACATTTAAATAATGCACAAAAAGCAGATGTTAAATCTAAAATTAATGCTGCATCAAATATTGCTGGCGTAAATACTGTTAAACAACAAGGTACTGATTTAAATACTGCGATGGGTAACTTGCAAGGTGCGATCAACGATGAACAAACGACACTTAATAGTCAAAATTATCAAGATGCGACACCAAGTAAGAAAACAGCATACACAAATGCGGTACAAGCTGCGAAAGATATTTTAAATAAATCAAATGGTCAAAATAAAACGAAAGATCAAGTTGCTGAAGCGATGAATCAAGTGAATTCTGCTAAAAATAACTTAGATGGTACGCGTTTATTAGATCAAGCGAAGCAAACAGCGAAACAGCAGTTAAATAATATGACGCATTTAACAACTGCTCAAAAAACGAATTTAACAAATCAAATTAATAGTGGTACGACCGTCGCTGGTGTTCATACGGTTCAATCAAATGCGAATACATTAGATCAAGCGATGAATACGTTAAGACAAAGCATTGCCAACAAAGATGCAACTAAAGCAAGTGAAGATTACGTAGATGCTAATAATGATAAGCAAACAGCATATAACAACGCAGTAGCTGCTGCCGAAACGATTATTAATGCGAACAGTAATCCAGAAATGAATCCAAGTACGATTACACAAAAAGCAAATCAAGTGAATAGTTCTAAAACGGCACTTAACGGTGATGAAAACTTAGCTACGGCAAAACAAAATGCGAAAACGTACTTAAACTCATTGACGAGTATTACAGATGCTCAAAAGAACAATTTGATTAGTCAAATTAGTAGTGCGACAAGAGTTAGTGGTGTTGATACTGTAAAACAAAATGCACAACATCTAGATCAAGCTATGGCTAACTTACAAAATGGTATTAACAACGAATCTCAAGTGAAATCATCTGAGAAATATCGTGATGCTGATACAAATAAACAACAAGAGTATGATAATGCTATTACTGCAGCGAAAGCGATTTTAAATAAATCGACAGGTCCAAACACTGCGCAAAATGCAGTTGAGGCAGCATTGCAACGTGTGAATACTGCGAAAAATGCATTGAATGGTGATGCAAAATTAATTGCAGCTCAAAACGCAGCGAAACAACATCTAGGTACTTTAACGCATATCACTACAGCACAACGCAATGATTTAACAAATCAAATTTCACAAGCTACAAATTTAGCTGGTGTTGAATCTGTTAAGCAAAGTGCGAATAGTTTAGATGGTGCAATGGGTAACTTACAAACGGCTATCAACGATAAATCCGGAACATTAGCGAGCCAAAACTTCCTAGATGCTGATGAGCAAAAACGTAATGCTTACAATCAAGCTGTATCAGCTGCCGAAACAATTTTAAATAAACAAACTGGACCGAATACAGCGAAAACTGCAGTTGAACAAGCACTTAATAATGTTAATAGTGCGAAACATGCATTAAATGGTACGCAAAACTTAAATAATGCGAAACAAGCAGCGATTACAGCAATCAATGGCGCATCTGATTTAAATCAAAAACAAAAAGATGCATTAAAAGCACAAGCTAATGGTGCTCAACGCGTATCTAATGCACAAGATGTACAACGTAATGCGACTGAACTGAACACGGCAATGGGCACATTAAAACATGCCATCGCAGATAAGACGAATACGTTAGCAAGCAGTAAATATGTCAACGCCGATAGCACTAAACAAAATGATTACACAACTAAAGTTACCAATGCTGAACATATTATTAGCGGTACGCCAACGGTTGTT
The DNA here is from genome assembly GCF_016893255.1 of Staphylococcus sp. GDB20D11A. NCBI lineage: Bacteria > Bacillati > Bacillota > Bacilli > Caryophanales > Staphylococcaceae > Staphylococcus > Staphylococcus sp. GDB20D11A. The sequence goes on along the minus strand of NZ_JAFEPJ010000002.1, from coordinate 16,938 downwards.
ACGACACCTTCAGAAGTAACAGCTGCAGCTAATCAAGTAAACAGCGCGAAACAAGAATTAAATGGTGACGAAAGATTACGTGTAGCAAAACAAAACGCCAATACTGCTATTGATGCATTAACGCAATTAAATACTCCTCAAAAAGCTAAATTAAAAGAACAAGTGGGACAAGCCAATAGATTAGAAGACGTACAAACCGTTCAAACAAATGGACAAGCATTGAACAATGCAATGAAAGGCTTAAGAGATAGTATTGCTAATGAAACAACAGTCAAAGCAAGTCAAAACTATACAGACGCAAGTCCGAATAACCAATCAACATATAATAGCGCTGTGTCAAATGCGAAAGGTATCATTAATCAAACTAACAATCCGACTATGGATGCTAGTGCGATTACCCAAGCTACAACACAAGTGAATAATGCTAAAAATGGTTTGAACGGTGCTGAAAACTTAAGAAATGCACAAAACACTGCTAAGCAAAACTTAAATACGTTATCACACTTAACAAATAACCAAAAATCTGCAATCTCATCACAAATTGATCGTGCGGGTCATGTGAGTGAGGTAACAGCTGCTAAAAATGCAGCAACTGAGTTGAATACGCAAATGGGCAACTTGGAACAAGCTATTCATGATCAAAACACAGTTAAACAAGGTGTTAACTTCACTGATGCAGATAAAGCCAAACGTGATGCGTATACAAATGCGGTAAGCAGAGCAGAAACAATTCTGAACAAAACGCAAGGTGCAAATACGCCTAAACAAGATGTAGAAGCGGCTATTCAAAATGTTACTAGCGCTAAAAATGCATTGAATGGTGATCAAAATGTCACAAATGCGAAGAATACAGCTAAAAATGCATTAAATAATTTAACGTCTATTAATAATGCACAAAAACGTGACTTAACAACTAAAATTGATCAAGCAACAACAGTAGCTGGTGTTGAAGCGGTATCTAATACAGGTACACAATTGAATACAGCGATGGCTAACTTGCAAAATGGTATTAATGATAAAACGAATACTTTAGCGAGCGAAAACTATCTTGATGCTGATTCAGATAAGAAAACTGCTTATACTCAAGCCGTTACGAACGCAGAAAATATTTTAAATAAAAATAGTGGATCAAATTTAGACAAAGCTGCCGTTGAAAACGCGTTGTCACAAGTGACAAATGCGAAAGGTGCCCTAAATGGTAACCATAATTTAGAACAAGCTAAATCAAATGCAAACACTACTATAAACGGACTTCAACATTTAACAACTGCTCAAAAAGATAAATTGAAACAACAAGTGCAACAAGCACAAAATGTTGCAGGTGTAGATACTGTTAAATCAAGTGCCAACACATTAAATGGTGCTATGGGTACGTTAAGAAATAGCATTCAAGATAACACAGCTACGAAAAGGTGTCATTAATGCAACAAGCAATCCAAATATGGATGCTAATGCAATTAACCAAATCGCTACACAAGTAACATCAACGAAAAATGCATTAGATGGTACACATAATTTAACGCAAGCGAAACAAACAGCAACAAATGCGATTGATGGTGCTGCTAACTTAAATAAAGTGCAAAAAGATGCGTTAAAAGCACAAGTTACAAGTGCGCAACGTGTTGCAAATGTAACAAGTATCCAACAAACTGCAAATGAACTTAATACAGCAATGGGTCAATTACAACATGGTATTGATGATGAAAATGCAACAAAACAAACTCAAAAATATCGTGACGCTGAACAAAGTAAGAAAACTGCTTATGATCAAGCTGTAGCTGCTGCGAAAGCAATTTTAAATAAACAATCTGGATCAAATTCAGATAAAGCAGCAGTTGACCATGCATTACAACAAGTAACAAGTACGAAAGATGCATTGAATGGTGATGCGAAACTAGCAGAAGCGAAAGCGACAGCTAAACAAAATTTAGGTGCTTTAAACCATATTACGAATGCACAACGTAATGACTTAGAACGTCAAATCAATCAAGCGACGACTGTAGATGGGGTTAATACTGTAAAAACAAATGCCAATACATTAGACGGCGCAATGAATAGCTTACAAGGTTCAATCAATGATAAAGATGCGACATTAAGAAATCAAAATTATCTTGATGCAGATGAATCAAAACGTAACGCATATACTCAAGCTGTCACAGCAGCTGAAGGCATTTTAAATAAACAAACTGGTGGTAACACATCTAAAGCAGACGTTGATAATGCATTAAATACAGTTACAAGAGCGAAAGCGGCTTTAAATGGTGCTGAAAACTTAAGAAATGCGAAAACTTCAGCAACAAATACGATTAATGGTTTACCTAACTTAACACAATTACAAAAAGACAACTTGAAGCATCAAGTTGAACAAGCGCAAAATGTAGCTGGTGTAAATGGTGTTAAAGATAAAGGTAATACGTTAAATTCTGCCATGGGTGCATTACGTACAAGTATCCAAAATGATAATACGACGAAAACAAGTCAAAATTATCTTGATGCATCTGAAAGCAACAAAAATAATTACAATACTGCTGTAAATAATGCAAATGGTGTTATTAATGCAACGAACAATCCAAATATGGATGCTAATGCGATTAATGGCATGGCAAATCAAGTCAATACAACAAAAGCAGCGTTAAATGGTGCACAAAACTTAGCTCAAGCTAAAACAAATGCGACGAACACAATTAACAACGCACATGACTTAAACCAAAAACAAAAAGATGCATTAAAAACACAAGTTAACAATGCACAACGTGTATCTGATGCAAATAACGTTCAACGTACAGCTACTGAATTGAACGGCGCGATGACAGCACTTAAAGCAGCTATTGCTGATAAAGAAAGAACAAAAGCAAGCGGTAATTATGTCAATGCTGATCAAGAAAAACGTCAAGCGTATGATTCAAAAGTGACAAACGCAGAAAATATTATCAGTGGTACACCGAATGCGACATTAACAGTCAATGACGTAAATAGTGCGGCATCACAAGTCAATGCGGCTAAAACAGCATTAAATGGTGATAACAACTTACGTGTTGCTAAAGAAAATGCTAATAATACAATTGATGGCTTAGCGCAATTGAATAATGCACAAAAAGCGAAATTAAAAGAACAAGTTCAAAGTGCAACTACATTAGATGGCGTTCAAACTGTTAAAAATAGTTCTCAAACGTTGAATACAGCGATGAAAGGCTTAAGAGATAGTATTGCGAATGAAGCAACAATTAAAGCAGGGCAAAACTACACTGACGCAAGTCCAAATAATCGTAACGAGTACGACAGTGCAGTTTCTGCAGCAAAAGCAATCATTAATCAAACATCGAACCCAACGATGGAACCAAATACTATTACTCAAGCAACATCACAAGCGACAACTAAAGAACATGCATTAAATGGTGCGCAAAACTTAGCTCAAGCTAAGACAACTGCGAAAAACAACTTGAATAACTTAACATCAATTAACAATGCACAAAAAGATACATTAACGCATAGCATTGATGGTGCAACAACAGTAGCTGGTGTAAATCAAGAAACTGCAAAAGCAACAGAATTAAATAACGCAATGCACAGTTTACAAAATGGTATCAATGATGAGACACAAACAAAACAAACTCAGAAATACCTAGATGCAGAGCCAAGTAAGAAATCAGCTTATGATCAAGCTGTAAATGCAGCAAAAGCAATTTTAACAAAAGCTAGTGGTCAAAATGTAGACAAAGCAGCAGTTGAACAAGCATTACAAAATGTGAACAGTACGAAGACGGCGTTGAACGGTGATGCAAAATTAAATGAAGCGAAAGTCGCTGCGAAACAAACGTTAGGTACATTGACACACATTAATAATGCACAACGTAATGCGTTAGATAATGAAATTACACAAGCAACAAATGTTGATGGTGTTAATACAGTTAAAGCCAAAGCGCAACAATTAGATGGTGCTATGGGTCAATTAGAAACATCAATTCGTGATAAAGACACGACGTTGCCAAATGTTCAAACTGTTCGTGATAATGCACAAACATTAAACACTGCAATGAAAGGTCTACGAGATAGCATTGCGAATGAAGCAACGATTAAAGCAGGTCAAAACTACACGGATGCAAGTCAAAACAAACAAACTGACTACAACAATGCAGTCACTGCAGCAAAAGCAATCATTGGTCAAACAACTAGTCCAACGATGAATGCGCAAGAAATTGATCAAGCGAAAGACCAAGTGACAGCTAAACAACAAGCGTTAAATGGTCAAGAAAACTTAAGAACTGCACAAACAAATGCGAAGCAACATTTGAATGGCTTAAGTGACTTAACTAATGCACAAAAAGATGCAGCGAAACGTCAAATCGAGGGTGCAACGCATGTTAATGAAGTAACACAAGCACAAAATAATGCGGATGCATTAAATACAGCTATGACGAACTTGAAAAATGGTATTCAAGATCAAAATACGATTAAGCAAGGTGTTAACTTCACTGATGCAGATGAAGCGAAACGTAATGCATATACAAATGCAGTGACGCAAGCTGAACAAATTTTAAATAAAGCACAAGGTCCAAATACTGCAAAAGACAATGTCGAAACTGCGTTACAAAATGTACAACGTGCTAAAAACGAATTGAACGGTAATCAAAATGTTGCGAACGCTAAGACAACTGCGAAAAATGCATTGAATAACCTTACATCAATTAATAATGCACAAAAAGCAGCATTGAAATCACAAATTGAAGGTGCGACAACAGTTGCAGGTGTAAATCAAGTGTCTACAACGGCATCTGAATTAAATACTGCAATGAGCAACTTACAAAATGGTATTAATGATGAAGCAGCTACAAAAGCAGCTCAGAAATATACTGATGCAGATAGAGAAAAACAAACTGCATACAATGATGCTGTAACAGCAGCTAAAACGTTATTAGATAAAACAGCTGGTTCAAATGACAATAAAACAGCAGTTGAACAAGCTTTACAACGTGTGAATAATGCTAAAACAGCATTAAATGGTGACGCGCGATTAAATGAAGCGAAGAACACAGCTAAACAACAATTAGCGACAATGTCACATTTAACTAATGCTCAAAAAGCAAACTTAACATCGCAAATTGAACGCGGTACGACTGTTGAAGGTGTTCAAGGTATTCAAGCTAATGCCGGTACTTTAGATCAAGCAATGAATCAATTAAGACAAAGTATTGCTTCTAAAGATGCGACTAAATCAAGTGAAGATTATCAAGACGCGAATGCAGATTTACAAACTGCATACAATGATGCGGTAACTAATGCTGAGGGTATTATTAGTGCAACGAATAACCCTGAAATGAATCCAGATACGATTAATCAAAAAGCGAGCCAAGTGAACAGTGCGAAGTCTGCATTGAACGGTGATGAAAAATTAGCAGATGCAAAACAAAATGCGAAATCAGACATCGGTCATTTATCAGACTTAAACAATGCACAACGAACTGCGGCAAATGCAGAAGTGGATCATGCACCAAACCTTGCGGCGGTTACAGCGGCTAAAAATAAAGCAACATCGTTAAATACAGCGATGGGTAATTTGAAACATGCACTTGCTGAAAAGGATAATACGAAGCGAAGCGTCAATTACACAGATGCAGATCAACCAAAACAACAAGCGTATGATACTGCGGTTACACAAGCAGAAGGAATTACTAATGCTAATGGCAGCAACGCGAATGAAACACAAGTTCAAGCAGCGCTTAACCAATTGAATCAAGCTAAAAATGACTTGAATGGTGATAATAAAGTTGCTCAAGCGAAAGAAGCAGCGAAACGTGCATTAGCTTCATATAGTAACTTGAATAATGCGCAATCAACTGCAGCAACTAGTCAAATTGACAATGCAACTACAGTAGCAGACGTAACTGCTGCACAAAATACTGCTAATGAATTAAATACAGCAATGGGTCAACTTCAAAATGGTATTAATGACCAAAACACTGTTAAACAACAAGTGAACTTTACAGATGCTGACCAAGGTAAGAAAGATGCTTACACAAATGCTGTTACGAATGCTCAAGGTATTTTAGATAAAGCACACGGTCAAAATATGACGAAAGCACAAGTTGAAGCTGCATTAAATCAAGTAACAACTGCTAAGAATGCTTTAAACGGTGACGCAAATGTAAGACAAGCAAAATCAGATGCGAAAGCAAACTTAGGTACATTAACACACTTAAATAATGCACAAAAACAAGATTTAACATCACAAATCGAAGGCGCGACAACAGTCAACGGTGTAAATGGTGTTAAAACGAAAGCACAAGACTTAGATGGTGCAATGCAACGATTACAATCAGCTATAGCAAATAAAGATCAAACTAAAGCGAACGAAAATTACATCGACGCAGATCCAACTAAGAAAACAGCATTTGATAATGCTATCACACAAGCTGAATCTTACTTAAATAAAGATCACGGTGCGAATAAAGATAAGCAAGCTGTTGAACAAGCAATTCAAAGTGTAACGTCTACTGAAAATGCTTTGAACGGTGACGCGAACTTACAACGCGCTAAAACTGAAGCTACACAAGCTATCGATAACTTGACACATTTGAATACACCACAAAAAACAGCATTAAAACAACAAGTGAACGCTGCGCAACGTGTATCAGGTGTAACTGATCTGGAAAATAGTGCTACATCACTTAATAATGCGATGGATCAATTAAAACAAGCAATTGCTGATCATGACACAATTGTAGCTGGTGGTAATTACACTAACGCGAGTCCTGATAAGCAAGGTGCTTATACTGATGCATATAATGCTGCGAAAAACATTGTAAATGGTTCACCTAATGTGATTACAAATGCAGCAGATGTTACAGCAGCAACACAACGTGTTAATAATGCTGAAACAGGTTTAAACGGTGATACAAACTTAGCAACTGCGAAGCAACAAGCTAAAGATGCATTACGTCAAATGACACATTTATCTGATGCACAAAAACAAAGTATTACTGGTCAAATTGATAGCGCGACACAAGTAACTGGCGTTCAAAGTGTGAAAGACAACGCGACAAATCTTGATAATGCAATGAATCAACTTCGAAATAGTATTGCGAATAAAGATGAAGTAAAAGCGAGTCAACCATATGTTGATGCTGATAGAGATAAACAAAATGCATACAATACAGCTGTTACAAGTGCTGAAAATATCATTAATGCAACGAGCCAGCCGACACTTGATCCATCTGCAGTAACACAAGCAGCAAATCAAGTGAACACTAATAAAACTGCGCTTAATGGTGCACAAAACTTAGCGAATAAAAAGCAAGAAACGACTGCTAACATCAACCAATTAAGTCATTTAAATAATGCTCAAAAGCAAGATTTAAATACGCAAGTGACAAATGCACCAAATATTAGCACAGTAAATCAAGTGAAAACTAAAGCTGAACAATTAGATCAAGCAATGGAACGTTTAATCAACGGAATCCAAGACAAAGATCAAGTGAAACAAAGTGTTAACTTTACAGATGCAGATCCAGAAAAACAAACAGCATATAACAATGCGGTAACTGCTGCTGAAAATATTATTAATCAAGCAAATGGTACAAATGCGAACCAATCACAAGTTGAAGCAGCACTTTCAACTGTAACAACTACGAAACAAGCGTTGAATGGTGATAGAAAAGTAACAGATGCTAAAAACAATGCAAACCAAACATTATCTACGTTAGATAACTTAAACAATGCACAAAAAGGTGCTGTTACTGGAAACATCAATCAAGCGCACACTGTAGCCGAAGTAACGCAAGCCATTCAAACAGCTCAGGAACTAAATGCAGCGATGGGTAACTTGAAAAATAGCTTGAATGATAAAGACAATACACTTGGCAGTCAAAACTTTGCAGATGCAGATCCAGAGAAGAAAAATGCATACAATGAAGCGGTTCGTAATGCTGAAAATATTTTAAATAAATCTACAGGTACAAACGTGCCTAAAGATCAAGTTGAAGCAGCTATGAATCAAGTGAATACTACAAAAGCAGCGCTTAATGGTACTCAAAACCTTGAAAAAGCTAAACAACACGCAAATACAGCGATTGACGGTTTAAGCCATTTAACAAATGCACAAAAAGAGGCATTAAAACAATTGGTACAACAATCGACTACTGTTGCAGAAGCACAAGGTAATGAACAAAAAGCAAACAATGTTGATGCAGCAATGGACAAATTACGTCAAAGTATTGCAGATAATGCGACAACAAAACAAAACCAAAATTATACTGATTCAAGTCCGAATAAAAAGGATGCGTACAATAATGCTGTCACAACTGCACAAGGTATTATTGATCAAACTACAAGTCCAACTTTAGATCCGACTGTTATCAATCAAGCTGCTGGACAAGTAAGCACAACTAAAAATGCATTAAATGGTAATGAAAACCTAGAGGCAGCGAAACAACAAGCGACACAATCATTAGGTTCATTAGACAACTTAAATAATGCGCAAAAACAAGCAGTTACTGATCAAATTAATGGCGCGCATACTGTTGAAGAAGCAAATCAAATTAAACAAAATGCGCAAAACTTAAATACAGCGATGGGTAACTTGAAACAAGCGATAGCTGACAAAGATGCTACGAAAGCAACAGTAAACTTCACTGATGCAGATCAAGCAAAACAACAAGCATATAACACTGCTGTTACAAATGCTGAAAATATCATTTCAAAAGCTAATGGTGGCAATGCAACACAATCAGAAGTTGAACAAGCAATCCAACAAGTTAATGCAACAAAACAAGCATTAAATGGTAATGCCAACGTTCAACATGCAAAAGACGAAGCAACAGCATTAATTAATAGCTCTAATGACCTTAACCAAGCACAAAAAGACGCATTAAAACAACAAGTTCAAAATGAAACTACTGTTGCTGGTGTAAACAATGTTAAACAAACAGCACAAGAGTTAAACAATGCAATGACACAATTAAAACAAGGCATTGCAGATAAAGAACAAACAAAAGCTGATGGTAACTTTGTCAATGCAGATCCTGACAAACAAAATGCATATAAACAAGCAGTAGCGAAAGCTGAAGCATTAATTAGTGGTACGCCTGATGTTGTCGTTACACCTAGCGAAATTAGTGCAGCGTTAAATAAAGTTACGCAAGCTAAAAATGATTTAAATGGTAATACGAACTTAGCATCGGCGAAACAAAATGTTCAACATGCTATTGATCAATTGCCAAACTTGAATCAAGCGCAACGTGATGAATACAGCAAACAAATCACGCAAGCAACACTTGTACCTAACGTCAATGCTATTCAACAAGCGGCAACTACGCTTAATGATGCGATGACACAATTGAAACAAGGTATTGCGAATAAAGCACAAATTAAAGGTAGCGAGAACTATCACGATGCTGATACTGACAAGCAAACAGCATATGACAATGCAGTAACTAAAGCAGAAGAATTGTTAAAACAAACAACAAATCCAACAATGGATCCAAATACAATTCAACAAGCATTAACTAAAGTGAATGATACAAATCAAGCACTTAACGGTAATCAAAAATTAGCTGATGCCAAACAAGCTGCTAAGACAAATCTTGGCACATTAGATCATTTAAATGATGCTCAAAAACAAGCGTTAACAACACAAGTTGAACAAGCACCAGATATTGCAACAGTTAATAATGTTAAGCAAAATGCTCAAAATCTGAATAATGCAATGACTAACTTAAGTAATGCATTACAAGATAAAACTGAGACATTAAATAGCATTAACTTTACTGATGCAGATCAAGCTAAGAAAGATGCTTATACTAATGCAGTTGCACAAGCAGAAGGTATTTTATCTAAAGCAAATGGCAACAATGCAAGTCAAACTGAAGTGGAACAAGCGATGCAACGTGTGAACGAAGCGAAACAAGCATTGAATGGTAATGACAATGTACAACGTGCAAAAGATGCAGCGAAACAAGTTATTACAAATGCGAATGATTTAAATCAAGCGCAAAAAGATGCATTAAAACAACAAGTCGATGCTGCGCAAACTGTTGCAAATGTAAACACAATTAAGCAAACAGCACAAGATTTAAATCAAGCAATGACACAATTGAAACAAGGTATTGCAGATAAAGACCAAACTAAAGCAAATGGTAACTTTGTCAATGCTGATACTGATAAGCAAAATGCTTACAACAATGCGGTAGCACATGCTGAACAAATCATTAGTGGTACACCAAATGCAAACGTGGATCCACAACAAGTGACTCAAGCTAAGGGTGATTTAAACGGTAACCATAACTTACAAGTTGCTAAAGACAATGCGAATACTGCCATTGATCAGTTACCAAACTTAAATCAACCACAAAAAACAGCATTAAAAGACCAAGTGTCACATGCAGAACTTGTTACAGGTGTTAATGCTATTAAGCAAAATGCTGATGCATTAAATAATGCAATGGGTACGTTGAAACAACAAATTCAAGCAAACAGTCAAGTACCGCAATCAGTTGACTTTACACAAGCGGATCAAGACAAACAACAAGCATATAACAATGCAGCTAACCAAGCGCAACAAATCGCAAATGGCACACCAACACCTGTATTGACGCCTGATACAGTAACACAAGCAATTACAACTATGAATCAAGCGAAAGATGCATTAAACGGTGATGAAAAATTAGCGCAAGCGAAACAAGATGCAATAGCAAATCTTGATACGTTACGTGACTTAAATCAACCACAACGTGATGCGTTACGTAATCAAATCAACCAAGCACAAGCGTTAGCTACAGTTGAACAAACTAAACAAAATGCACAAAATGTGAATACAGCAATGAGTAACTTGAAACAAGGTATTGCAAATAAAGATACCGTCACAGCAAGTGAAAACTATCATGATGCTGATGCCGATAAGCAAACAGCATATACAAATGCAGTGTCTCAAGCGGAAGGTATTATCAATCAAACGACAAATCCAACGCTTAACCCAGATGATATTACTCGTGCATTAACTCAAGTGACTGATGCTAAAAATGGCTTAAACGGTGAAGCTAAATTGGCAACTGAAAAACAAAATGCCAAAGATGCTGTCAACGCAATGACACATTTAAACGATGCTCAAAAACAAGCATTAAAAGGTCAAATCGATCAATCGCCTGAAATTGCAAGAGTAACTCAAGTTAAACAAACAGCAACGAGCCTAGATCAAGCAATGAATCAATTATCACAAGCTATTAATGATAAGACTCAAACATTAACGGATGGTAATTATTTAAATGCAGATCCTGACAAACAAAATGCGTATAAACAGGCCGTAGCAAAAGCTGAAGCATTATTGAATAAACAAAGTGGTACTAATGAAGTACAAGCACAAGTTGAAAGCATCACTAATGAAGTGAACGCAGCGAAACAAGCATTAAATGGTAATGATAATTTAGCGAATGCTAAGCAACAAGCGAAACAACAACTGGCGAATCTAACACACTTAAATGATGCACAAAAACAATCATTTGAAAGTCAAATTACTCAAGCGCCACTTGTTACAGATGTCACTACAATTAATCAAAAAGCGCAAACATTAGATCATGCGATGGAATTATTAAGAAATAGTATTGCAGATAACCAAGCGACATTAGCGTCTGAAGATTATCATGATGCAACTGCACAAAGACAAAATGACTATAACCAAGCTGTAACAGCTGCTAATAACATCATTAATCAAACAACGTCACCTACGATGAATCCAGATGAAGTTAATAGTGCAACGACACAAGTGAATAACACGAAAGTTGCATTAGATGGTGATGAAAACCTTGTAGCAGCTAAGCAACAAGCGAACAATAGACTTGATCAATTAGATCATTTAAATAATGCGCAAAAGCAACAGTTACAATCACAAATTACGCAATCATCTGATATTGCAGCAGTTAATGGTCACAAGCAAACTGCAGAATCTTTAAATACCGCAATGGGTAACTTAATCAATGCGATTGCAGATCATCAAGCCGTTGAACAACGTGGTAACTTCATCAATGCTGATACTGATAAACAAACTGCTTATACTACAGCGGTAAATGAAGCAGAAGCCATGATTAACAAACAAACTGGTCAAAATGCGAACCAACCAGAAGTAGAACAAGCTATTACTAAAGTTCAAACTACACTTCAAGCGTTAAATGGAGATCATAACTTACAAGTTGCTAAAACAAATGCGACGCAAGCAATTGATGCTTTAACAAGCTTAAATGATCCTCAAAAAACAGCATTAAAAGACCAAGTTACTGCTGCAACTTTAGTAACTGCAGTTCATCAAATTGAACAAAATGCGAATACGCTTAACCAAGCAATGCATGGCTTAAGAGAAAGTATTCAAGATAACGCAGCAACTAAAGCAAATAGCAAATATATCAACGAAGATCAACCAGAGCAACAAAACTACGATCAAGCAGTGCAAGCTGCAAATAACATTATCAATGAGCAAACAGCGACATTAGATAACAATGTGATTAATCAAGCAGCGACAACTGTGAATACAACGAAAGCAGCATTACATGGTGATGTGAAGTTACAAAATGATAAAGATCATGCGAAACAAACGGTTAGTCAATTAGCACATCTAAACAATGCACAAAAACATATGGAAGACACGTTAATTGATAACGAAACAACTAGAACAGCAGTTAAGCAAGATTTGACTGAAGCACAAGCATTAGATCAACTTATGGATGCATTACAACAAAGTATTGCTGACAAAGATGCAACACGTGCGAGTAGTGCATATGTCAATGCAGAACCGAATAAAAAACAAGCATATGATGAAGCAGTTCAAAATGCTGAGTCTATCATTGCAGGATTAAATAATCCGACTATCAATAAAGGAAATGTATCAAGTGCGACACAAGCAGTGACAACATCTAAAAATGGTTTAGATGGTGTTGAACGATTAGCTCAAGATAAGCAAACAGCTGGAAATTCTCTGAATCATTTAGATCAATTAACACCAGCTCAACAACAAGCGTTAGAAAATCAAATTAATAATGCAACAACTCGTGATAAAGTGGCTGAAATCATTGCACAAGCGCAAGCATTAAATGAAGCGATGAAAGCATTAAAAGAAAGTATTAAAGATCAACCACAAACTGAAGCAAGTAGTAAATTTATTAACGAGGATCAAGCGCAAAAAGATGCTTATACGCAAGCAGTACAACACGCGAAAGATTTGATTAACAAAACAACTGATCCTACATTAGCTAAATCAATCATTGATCAAGCGACACAGGCAGTGACTGATGCTAAAAACAACTTACATGGTGATCAAAAATTAGCTCAAGATAAGCAACGTGCAACAGAAACGTTAAATAACTTGTCTAACTTGAATACACCACAACGTCAAGCACTTGAAAATCAAATCAATAATGCAGCAACTCGTGGCGAAGTAGCACAAAAATTAACTGAGGCACAAGCACTTAACCAAGCAATGGAAGCATTACGTAATAGCATTCAAGATCAACAGCAAACAGAAGCGGGTAGCAAGTTTATCAATGAAGATAAGCCACAAAAAGATGCATACCAAGCAGCAGTACAACATGCCAAAGATTTGATTAATCAAACTAGCAATCCAACGCTTGATAAAGCACAAGTTGAACAATTGACACAAGGTGTTAACCAAGCTAAAGATAACCTACATGGTGATCAAAAACTTGCAGACGATAAACAACATGCAGTTACTGATTTAAATCAATTAAATAGTTTAAATAATCCGCAACGTCAAGCTCTTGAAAGTCAAATAAACAACGCAGCAACTCGTGATGAAGTAGCGCAAAAATTAGCTGAAGCACAAGCGCTTGATCAAGCAATGCAAGCATTACGTAATAGTATTCAAGATCAACAACAAACAGAATCTGGTAGCAAGTTTATCAATGAAGATAAGCCACAAAAAGATGCATACCAAGCAGCAGTACAACATGCCAAAGATTTAATTAACCAAACAGGTAATCCAACACTCGACAAATCACAAGTGGAACAATTAACACAAGCAGTAACAACTGCAAAAGATAACCTACATGGTGATCAAAAACTTGCTCGTGATCAACAACAAGCAGTAACGACTGTTAATGCATTACCAAACTTAAATCATGCGCAACAACAAGCTTTAACTGATGCTATAAATGCAGCGCCTACAAGAACAGAGGTTGCACAACATGTTCAAACTGCTACTGAACTTGATCACGCGATGGAAACATTGAAAAATAAAGTTGATCAAGTGAATACAGATAAGGCTCAACCAAATTACACTGAAGCGTCAACTGATAAAAAAGAAGCAGTAGATCAAGCGTTACAAGCTGCAGAAAGCATTACAGATCCAACTAATGGTTCAAATGCGAATAAAGACGCTGTAGAACAAGCATTAACTAAGCTTCAAGAAAAAGTAAATGAGTTAAATGGTAATGAGAGAGTCGCTGAAGCTAAAACACAAGCGAAACAAACTATTGACCAATTAACACATTTAAATGCTGAACAAATTGCAACTGCTAAACAAAATATTGATCAAGCGACGAAACTTCAACCAATTGCTGAATTAGTAGATCAAGCAACGCAATTGAATCAATCTATGGATCAATTACAGCAAGCAGTTAATGAACATGCTAACGTTGAGCAAACTGTAGATTACACGCAAGCAGATTCAGATAAGCAAAATGCTTATAAACAAGCTATTGCAGAAGCTGAAAATGTATTAAAACAAAATTCGAATAAGCAACAAGTGGATCAAGCACTTCAAAACATTTTAAATGTAAAACAAGCATTAAATGGAGATGAACGTGTAGCACTTGCTAAAACAAATGGTAAACATGACATCGACCAATTGAATGCATTAAACAATGCTCAACAAGATGGATTTAAAGGTCGCATCGATCAATCAAACGATTTAAATCAAATCCAACAAATTGTAGATGAGGCTAAGGCACTTAATCGTGCAATGGATCAATTGTCACAAGAAATCACTGGCAATGAAGGACGCACGAAAGGTAGCACGAACTATGTCAATGCAGATACACAAGTTAAACAAGTGTATGATGAAGCGGTTGATAAAGCGAAACAAGCACTTGATAAATCGACAGGTCAAAACTTAACTGCAGAACAAGTTATCAAATTAAATGATGCAGTCACTGCAGCTAAGCAAGCATTAAATGGTGAAGAAAGACTTAATAATCGTAAGTCTGAAGCATTACAAAGATTGGATCAATTAACACATCTAAACAATGCTCAAAGACAATTGGCAACCCAACAAATTAATAATGCTGAAACGCTAAATAAAGCATCTCGAGCAATTAATAGAGCAACTAAATTAGATAATGCAATGGGTGCAGTACAACAATATATTGACGAACAGCACCTTGGTGTTATCAGCAGCACAAATTACATCAATGCAGATGATAATTTGAAAGCAAATTATGATAATGCAATTGCGAATGCAGCACATGAGTTAGATAAAGTGCAAGGTAATGCAATTGCAAAAGCTGAAGCAGAGCAATTGAAACAAAATATTATCGATGCTCAAAATGCATTAAATGGAGACCAAAACCTTGCAAATGCCAAAGATAAAGCAAATGCGTTTGTTAATTCGTTAAATGGATTAAATAAACAGCAACAAGATCTTGCACATAATGCAATTAACAATGCCGATACTGTATCAGATGTAACAGATATTGTTAATAATCAAATTGACTTAAATAATGCAATGGAAACATTGAAACATTTAGTTGACAATGAAATTCCAAATGCAGAGCAAACTGTCAATTACCAAAACGCTGACGATAATGCTAAAACAAACTTCGATGATGCTAAACGTCTAGCAAATACATTGCTAAATAGTGATAATACAAATGTGAATGATATCAATGGCGCAATTCAATCAGTCAATGATGCAATCCAAAATCTTAATGGTGATCAACGACTACAAGATGCTAAAGACAAGGCAATTCAATCGATTAATCAAGCTTTAGCTAATAAGCTAAAAGAAATCGAAGCTTCAAATGCGACGGATCAAGACAAGCTTATTGCGAAAAATAAAGCAGAAGAACTGGCAAACAACATCATTAATAACATTAATAAAGCAACAAGTAATCAGGATGTATCTCAAGTTCAAACAGCTGGCAACCAAGCGATTGAACAAGTGCATGCCAATGAAATACCGAAAGCTAAAATTGATGCAAATAAAGATGTTGATAAGCAAGTTCAAGCATTAATTGACGAAATTGATCGAAATCCAAATCTAACAGATAAGGAAAAACAAGCACTTAAAGACCGTATTAATCAAATGCTTCAACAAGGTCATAACGACATTAACAATGCGCTGACTAAAGAAGAAATTGAGCAGGCAATAGCACAACTTGCACAAGCATTACAAGAAATCAAAGATTTAGTGAAAGCTAAAGAAGATGCGAAACAAGATGTTGATAAACAAGTTCAAGCATTAATTGATGAAATTGATCGAAATCCAAATCTAAC
Organism: Staphylococcus sp. GDB20D11A; assembly: GCF_016893255.1. Lineage (NCBI taxonomy): Bacteria > Bacillati > Bacillota > Bacilli > Caryophanales > Staphylococcaceae > Staphylococcus > Staphylococcus sp. GDB20D11A. The sequence goes on along the minus strand of NZ_JAFEPJ010000002.1, from coordinate 450 downwards.
AGATAAGGAAAAACAAGCACTTAAAGACCGTATTAATCAAATACTTCAACAAGGTCATAACGACATTAACAATGCGATGACTAAAGAAGGAATTGAACAGGCAAAAGAGCGTTTAGCACAAGCATTACAAGGCATCAAAGATTTAGTGAAAGCTAAAGAAGATACGAAGCAAGATGTTGATAAACGTGTACAAGCTTTAATTGACGAAATCGATCGAAATCCAAATCTAACAGATAAGGAAAAACAAGCACTCAAAGATCGAATAAATCAAATCTTGCAACAAGGTCATAACGGCATTAACAATGCGATGACTAAAGAAGAGATTGAGCAAGCAAAAGAGCGTTTAGCACAAGCATTACAAGACATCAAAGATTTAGTGAAAGCTAAAGAAGATGCGAAAAATAAAATAAAAGCCTTAGCTAATGCGAAGTGAAATGCTCCCTTCAAAGT